>NZ_SCOG01000029.1:0-43694 GCF_005502545.1 Microbacterium sp. Beta | reverse complement strand
CCTTCCCGACCCCCTGCCGGCCGAGGTCTTCCGACCGCCGAGACCCATCGGCGTGGTCGCTGCGGACGAGAGCACCATCAGCGTCGATGAGCGGGGTTCGCTCTCGAACGACCCCGCCCGCATCGACGGATCCGCCGTGCAGGCCTGGGCAGGACCCTGGCCCGTGCACGAACGACGCTGGGCGCCAGGGGGTGGGAAGCAGGGACACCGGCTCCAGATCGTCGACGACGACGACCGTGCGTGGTTGGTGTTCTGCACCGGCGAGCGCTGGTGGGCCGAGGGGAGGTACCGCTGATGGGCTGGCACAATCCGCCCCTGTCCTGGAACGATCTGGAGCGCACCCTCAGCGGCGAGGAGTCGCGCCCCCCGGTCGCCGAGCCACGAGGGCAGCGGACGGATCCGGGACCGGTGAGCCGCCGGCGCAAGCGCACTCCCCCCGTCGCCGTCCCCCGTCCCGCGGACGCGGTCCCCTACGCCGAGTTGCATGCTCATTCGTCGTACTCGTTCCTCGACGGGGCGTCGTCCCCCGAAGACCTCCTCGCAGAGGCCGAGCGACTCGGCCTGACCGCTCTCGCCCTCACCGACCACGACGGCTTCTACGGAGCCGCGCGCTTCGCCGAGGTGGCCGATCTCATGGAGAGCCCGCTGCAGACGGTGTTCGGGGCAGAGCTGTCGCTCGACCTGCCGGCGCCGCAACGGGGTTCCGCGGATCCCGCAGGCGAGCACCTGCTGGTCCTCGCACGAGGCATGGAGGGATATCACCGACTCTCGGGGGCGATCACTTCTGCGCAGCTGCGGGGAGGTGAGAAGGGGCGCCCGGTCTACGACCTGGACGATCTCGTGGCACGCGCGGACGGGCACTGGACGATCCTGACCGGATGCCGGAAGGGCGCCGTGCGTCGCGGACTCGAAGCGGGGGACGCGGGCACGCCGCTGCGGTCGCTCGTCGACCTGTTCGGAAGCGACAACGTCGTCGTCGAGCTCTTCGATCACGGCGACCCCCTCGACACTCGACGCAACGACGCTCTCGCCGACCTGGCGCGTCGGATGCGGCTGCCGGTGGTCGCGACCAACAACGTGCACTACGCCACACCGGCACAGGCGCCGCTCGCCGAGGCCGTGGCCGCGGTCCGCGCGGTGCGCAGCATGGACGAGCTCGACGGCTGGCTGCCCGCGCACGGAGGGGCGCATCTGCGCAGCGGTGCGGAGATGTCGGCGCGCTTCCAGCGGCACCCCGGGGCGATCTCGTACGGGCTCGAGCTGGCCGCGGCCTCGGCCTTCCCGCTTCGCCTGGCTCGACCGGCCCTGCCGCAGCAGAAGGTTCCGGAGGGGCACACTCCGATGACCTGGCTGCGTCACCTGGTGTGGGAGGCCGTGCCGTCGAAGTATCCACGACTGGACGATGACGGCCGGCACCGGATCGCCCGCGAGCTCGACGTGATCGAGGAGAAGGACTTCCCCGGGTACTTCCTGATCGTGCACGGCATCGTCGCGGAGGCCCGGAGGCGCGGCATCCTCTGCCAGGGCAGGGGGTCGGCTGCGGCGAGCGCGGTCTGCTACCTGCTGGGCATCACCGCGGTCGATCCGATCCTCTACCGTCTGCCCTTCGAGCGGTTCCTCGCGACCACGCGGACGGAGGAGCCGGACATCGACGTCGACTTCGACTCCGACCGCCGTGAGGAGATCATCCAGTGGGTGTACGCGGAGTACGGGAGGGAGCGGGCTGCCCAGGTGGCGAACGTCATCCAGTACCGCCCCAAGAATGCGGTGCGCGACATGGCCAGGGCTCTCGGTCACTCCCCGGGCCAGCAGGATGCCTGGTCCCGCCAGGTCGACGGCTGGGGAGCGGGACTGGAACCCGCAGAGGGGCACGACATCCCCGAGAACGTGCTCGCCTACGCCGGAGAGCTGCTGAAGGCGCCACGACATCTCGGCATCCACTCCGGGGGCATGGTGCTCACCGCGCGCCCCGTCGGAGAGGTCGTTCCTGTGGAGCACGCCCGCATGGAGAACCGCACGGTCATCCAGTGGGACAAGGACGATGCCGCCTTCATGGGGTTGGTGAAGTTCGATCTGCTGGGACTCGGGATGCTCGCCGCCCTCCAGCACTGCTTCGACCTGATCCGGGAGACCACGGGTGAGGAGTGGACGCTCGAGACGATCCCGAAGGAGGAGGCCGGCGTCTACGACATGCTCTGCCGCGCGGACTCGATCGGCGTCTTCCAGGTGGAATCCCGCGCACAGATAGGGTTGCTCCCCCGCCTGCAACCGCGGAGCTTCTACGACCTCGCCATCCAGATCGCCCTCATCCGGCCCGGCCCCATCCAGGGCGGGGCCGTGCACCCGTTCGTCCGGCGCAAGATGGCGAAGGACCGCGTCGACGAGGAGAACCGGGAACGGGTGTCGCGGGGGGAACCGCCGGTGGAGTTCACCATCCCCTACCCGCACAGCGATCTGGAGGACATCCTGAAGCGCACGCTGGGCATCCCGATCTTCCAGGAACAGCTCATCCAGATGGCCACCGCCGTGGGCGACTGCACAGCGGACGAAGCCGATCTGCTGCGCCGGGCCATGGGCTCCAAACGGGGCCTCGAGAAGATCGAGAAGGTCAGGGACAAGCTGTATGCGGGGATGGCGAGGCGCGGGCTCGTCGACGAGGCGGCGGATCGCATCTATGCGCAGATCCAGGCGTTCTCCAACTTCGGTTTCGCCGAATCGCACTCGCTGTCGTTCGCACTCCTCGTCTATGCCAGCTCCTGGTTGAAGCTGCACTACCCCGCCGCGTTCCTCGCGGGACTCCTGCGCTCGCAGCCCATGGGCTTCTACTCCGCCGCGACCCTGACCGCGGATGCCCGACGGCACGGAGTGGAAGTGCGCCGCCCCGATCTGCATCTCTCCGGTGCGATGGAGCTGCTGGAGCCGCTCTCCTCGGACACCCCGAGAGGGCCGACCGGCCAGGATCCGTGCCTGAGCGTCCCTCAGCCGCCGGTCCTGCGCTTCGACAGGTCTGCCGCGGATGAATCCGCCGCGCACCGCAGAGACAGCGGGTCCGCTGTGCGGCTGGGGCTCGGCGGCATCCGTGGGATCGGCATGGCGATGGCCGAGAAGATCGTCGCCGAGCGCGAAGCGAACGGCCTCTATCGGGACCTGAACGACCTGGTCAGACGCACGGATGCCACGGCCGCCCAGCTGGAGGCACTCGCCACCGCCGGGGCCTTCGACTGTCTGGGCCTGGAACGCCGGGAGGCCATCTGGATGGCGGGAGCCGCCGCCGAGGATCGCTCCCGTTTCCTCCCCGGGACCACGGTCGCGGTGCAGCCGCCCCTGTTCGCCGATCAGAGCAGCTACGAGCGACTCTCCGCCGACCTGTGGGCGACCGGGGTGTCGACCGACGACCATCCCCTGACGCACTTCCGGGAGGCTCTGCGCGCTCGCGGCGTGCTGACAGCGGTCGACCTGCAGAGGCACGAGGCGGGTCGACGCATCGAGGTCGCCGGGCTCGTCACCCATCGTCAACGACCGGCCACGGCTTCCGGGATCACCTTCGTGAACCTCGAGGACGAGAGCGGGCTGGTGAACGTCGTCTGCTCGGCCGGGGTCTGGAACCGCTACCGCCGCGTGGCCCGAGACTCACCGGCGCTCATCATCCGCGGCATCCTGGAACGATCGGCCGAGGGCGTGGTCAATGTGCTGGCCGATGGGTTCGAGGATCTGCGCACCGGTCTCACGCATCGCTCCAGAGACTTCCGGTGACGATGCGTGCCGGGTTCACCAGAAGCGCTCCGGCTCCTCTGCCGGCGGGCGATCGGCTCCGCCCCACCGGTCCGCTTCGGCCTTGGCGGCATCGGCAGCGGCATCGGCTTCGTGGAGAGCCACCTTGGCACCGGTGTACCCGGGACCGAGGGGATCGACGAGCAGAGTGGTGTGCGCTCCTGCGCCCCCGATGGTGACCGTGCACCTCAGCACCCGCCCGATCCAGCGGGAGAAGTCGCCACTCGGGTCCTCTTCGCGTCGGTAGCGGATGCCGGTGTCGAGGTCGACGATGGCGAGGACCACCGGCTCATCGGTGAGCGGATCGACCTGCTCCGTCACGTCGATGCGATGGCCGTGGGGGATGGCGACCTGAGCGGTGAGCACGAGCAGTCTGTCCATGAGTCCACCCTAGAGAAGCACCAGAGGAAGACAACAGCGAGTCCCCGCTACCCGAATTCGAAAATTTCTTTGTCCCCCAAATGGCGGACAAGCCGATTAAGCGATATTCTGCTCTCGTAGCGGGGGCTACGAGGCTGATGACCTGGGGAAATCAGCCGTGAGCGCAGCGAGACCTTCGCCGCCTCCCCTACCGTCCGGGAAGGGCGGTGAGCCCTCTCGGCGGCACCGTCTGGGGCGGGTCATCGAGAGGGCAAATCTCCCCACTGCACTGCACTGCGCTGGACTCGATCCACGGCATCCTTCGCATCGCCTCGGCGATCGTGCACCTCCGGCGATCAGCGCGCAAGTCGTGTGCGCAGGGATTCCAGGAGAAGGTCAGCCCCGAGCTCGAAGGTGCGATCGGAGCGGGCGCTCCCCCGCTCGGCCCCGTCGATGAGGCGTCCGAGCGTGCGGGTCGGCTCCCCCGGCTGCCAGATCTCGTCAGGCGATGCGAGATCGAGACCGAAGCCGATCGCGAAGGCGTCGATGACGGCGATCACCGAAAGCACCTCGTCCTCGGGGAAACCGCCGTCGACGAGCGCCGAGGCGAGGTCGTCGTATGCGGCGATGACGGCCGGATGCGTGATCGTCTTCCCCACGAGCAATGGAACGAGCTGCGGATGGTCGGCATACATCCGGCGCTGGGTTCGCAGCACCGCGAGCACGAAGACATCCCAGGGTTCGCCGTCCCACTGCACGAGGTATCCCTGCACGAGCTGCCCGCGGATGAGTTCGAGTATCCCGTCCATGCCGTCGACATGGTTGTACAGCGACGAGGGGCGCACGCCGAGCTCGCGGGCTATGGCATTGACCCCGAAGGGCCGGCCGCCTCTCGCGAGAGCGAGGCCCGCGGCGCCGATGATCTCCGGAGACAGGAGCGGTGTGGAGGGCCTCGGCATCGGGGGCTCGCTTTCTCCGGCGGACCGGTCGTGAGTTCGGGGGTTCCGCAAGAACCCCCTCCTGTGCATAATAATGAACACCATTCGTTTACGAACACCATTCGTTTATGAACTCGTGCCCCATCCGACGCACACCCGTTGTCTCCCCTCCCCGCGCACAATGCCGTGCCGACTCCCCTTGGAGCTCCATGACCACGCTCGATCTCCGCACCAGAATCCCTCTCCGCTTCCCGACAGCGGCCGCGACCTTCGCGATCGGCATCGCCGGGTACCTGGGCGTCAACCTGTCGCCGTACATGATCACGGCCGCCCAGACCGGCCTCGGCCTCGACGTGCTCGCCGCCAGCTGGCTCGTGACCGCGACACTCCTGCTCACCGCCGTGACCGGACTGGCGATCGCTCCGCTGTGCGCCGGCACGCATCGCCGAACCGTGGCCCGCGCGGGACTAGGTCTCGCCGTCGTCGGCTTCGCGACCGCCGCACTCGCACCCGCCGCCATGCTCCCCGGCCTCCTCCTCGGCGGCGTCGGAGCGGGCGGAGCGGTCGCCGCGTCGGGCGCAGCGCTCGCCGCGTTCCGCAACCCGGACCGGGTCGCCGGCTTCAACGGACTCGCGAACCGGGGCGTCATCACCGTGGTGCTCGCCGTCATCCCCCTGATCGGCCTCGCGCCGATCGATGTGTTCGGCGCGCTCGCCCTGTTCTCCCTGATCGGGCTCGTCGCCACCGCCTGGCTGCCCGCCGCCCCCGTCGTCGCCCCGCAGGCCGGAGCAGCCGTCGCCGAGGCGATGCCGATCGAGGTGCCGCCGACTGGGACGGTCAGGACGTCCCCCACCCGCACACGGACCGTCACCGCGGCCGGCGTCGGCCTCCTGCTGGTGTTCGCGCTGTGGGCGGCCAGCGAGGACTCGCTGTGGGCCATGGCGGGCGTGATGGGTGCGGAACAGGCCGGATTGACGCCGGAGGGACTCGGCATCGCGCTGAGCGGCGCGACGGCCGGCGGACTGCTCGGTTCGCTGCTCCTCATGATCGTGGGGGCACGTCTCGGGCGCGCGGTACCGCTCGTGATCCTGCTCGTCGCCGGCGGTGCGCTCAAGATCGTGGAGGGCTTCGTGACCGATCCCACCACGTTCATCGTGACCTTCATCGCCTGGAACTCGGTGTACGCGATCGCCTTCATGTACTTCGTGTCGACATCGGCGGCCCTGGATGCCGACGGCCGCTGGTCGGGCCCCCTGCTCGCGGTGTACCTCGTCGGGTCGGCCCTCACCCCCGTCATCGGCGCAGCCCTCGTCGGCGTTCTCGGCTATCAGGGATTCGCGGTCGCCCTCGGCATCGCGAGCTTCGTCCTCGCCGTACCCGCCGGGGCGATCGCCCTCCTATCGACGCGTCTGGAACGCATGACCTCTCAGGAGACCACCGCATGACCCGCACCCTCTATCGCAACGCCCGGATCTTCACGGGAGACGAGTCCCGCTGGGCGGAGGCCATCGTCGTCGACGGCGAGGAGTTCATCCACGTGGGCTCCGAGGCGGAAGCCCCGCACGCCGACGCGGAGGTCGATCTCGGAGGACGCGTCGTCCTTCCGGGGTTCACCGACGCGCACACCCACCTGCTCATGATGGGCGAGGCGCTCGGACAGGTCGGACTCACCGACGCCGCATCGCTCGAGGAGATCCAACGCCGGTTGGACGAGGCCCGCCGCACCACGTCGGGAGTACTGCGCGGACGCGGCTGGCTGTTCGACGCGATCCCCGACGGGGAGCCGACCGCGACGATGATCGATGCCGTCGTCGCCGACATCCCCGTCTACCTCGATGCCAACGATTACCACTCCTGTTGGGTGAACACGGCGGCGCTGCGCGAGCTGGGGATCACGCGGGACACCCCCGACCCGCTCGGCGGACGCATCGCCCGCGACGCGTCCGGCGAGCCGACGGGGATGCTCTATGAGACCGCCGCACAGCAGTACGCGTGGGCGCAGCGCGACGCCTCCACGACGGACGCTCAGCGGGATGCGGCAGTCGCACGGGTCGTGTCCGCCTACCTCTCCGCCGGCGTGACGGGGGCCGTCGACATGGCGTTCGACGAGCTCGGACTCGCTGCGCTCGAAAGGGCAGCCGAACGCGGCGAGCTGCCCCTGCGCGTCGCCGCGCACTGGTTCGTCGCGAACAGCGGAGACGATGCGGCGAACCTCGCGCAGGTCGCTCAGGCGTCGGCGCACGCATCGGCGTCGACGGCGGGTGTTCGCGTCGTCGGGATAAAACTCGTGCTCGACGGCACGATCGACGCGTGCACTGCCGCCATGGGAGCTGCCTACGCCGACGGCTCGAACGCCGAGCCGATCTGGCCGGCCGCGCGGCTGCTGCCGGTGGTCGCGGCGGCGGACGCGGCGGGACTTCAGATCGCGATGCACGCGATCGGCGACGCCGCGAGCGCACTCGCCCTCGATGCGATCGAGCACGCCGTCGCGGTGAACGGCGACCGCCCACGTCGGCACCGCATCGAGCACCTCGAGTACGCCGCGCCGGGAACCGCCGGGCGGATGGCGCGGCTCGGGGTGACGGCCTCCATGCAGCCCGTGCACGCCGACCCCGCGATCTTCGCGAACTGGGCGGCGCAGATCGGCGACGATCGCGTCGCCCGCGCGTTCGCGTGGTCGGAGTACGACGAAGCAGGAGCACTCCTCGCCTTCTCGACCGATGCGCCGACCGCCCCCTACGAGGCGCTCGCGAACATGTACGTCGCCGCCACACGTGCCTCGGCGCTGGTTCCGGGTGTGCCGGCCGTCGACCCGACTCAGGCACTTCCGCTGGAACGGGCCATCGCGCACGCCACCAGGGACGCCGCGGCATCGATCGGCGACGGCACCTGGCGCGGCCGCATCGCGGTCGGATACGCCGCTGACTTCGTGGTGATCGACACCGACCCGTTCGCGGGCGATCCTGCCCTCCTGCTGGGGACACGCATATCGCAGACCGTGATCGCCGGACGCACCGTGTACGAGAGCTAGGGCGAAGAGCACCTCTCCTGCGCATTTCCAGGATATCGCCGAGGTGGGGGCTTGCCGCAAGGCCCCCACCCTGAGGCAGAATCGACCCTCGCTCGTGCGAATGACGCCCGGCGTGAAGGAGATCCATGCCTTTCGACCCGTTCCACCTCGCGGACGATCTGCGCGCGAAAGCCGCTCCGGAACTGATCGCCGATGACCGCGAGCATCTCCGGAGGATCGCCAACGCTCTCGAGCTGCAGCGCGCAGATGTGATCTCGCGACTGACGCAAGCGCGCCGCCGGGAAGCGGACCTCGGAGATGCCGTCGTCGACCGGGACCTGGAGATCCGCCGACTGAGCGGACGCCTTCGCGTGCTCGAGCGCTTCGGCCTCGACATCTGCCTCGGCCGGATGACCCTCGACGATGGCGAACATCGGTACATCGGCCGCACCGGCCTCGCGGACGCGGACGGGTCCCGGCTCCTCATCGACTGGCGTACTCCTGCCGCAGAGCCGTACTTCGCGGCGACCCTCGAGCATCCGCGCGGTGTGATCTCCCGACGTCGCTACCGCTGGACCGACGGACGCATCCGTGACTACTGGGATGAGGCGCTGAGCGACGCGGCGTTCGACGGCGCGGCCTCCCTCGACGATCAATCCGCGTTCATCGCCAGCCTCGGAACTCATCGCACGGCCAGGATGCGCGACGTGCTCGCGACCATCCAGGCCGACCAGGATGCGATCATCCGCACCTCGTCCAGGGGAGCTCTCGTCGTCGACGGCGGCCCGGGCACGGGCAAGACCGTCGTGGCACTGCACCGCGCCGCCCAACTCCTCTACGCGGAGCCGCGCCTCACGCAGAGTGCGGGCGGCATGCTGCTGATCGGCCCTCATGCGCACTATCTCGCATACGTCGAGGACGTGCTTCCCAGCCTCGGCGAGGACACCGTGCGACTGGCGACCATCCGCGACCTCGTCCCGGAGGGAGCCTCGGCCTCCGGCGAGCGGAGCGCCGAACACGACGCCCGAGTGGCGCGGCTGAAGGGCTCGCTCGACCCCGTCTCGCTGCTCGACGCTGCCGCGAGGTGGTTCGAGCGCCCGCCGCATCACGCCATGCGTCTGGAATCGCCGTGGGCCGACCTGTGGCTGAGTCGCGACGAATGGGCTGAACTGTTCTCGAACGCCGACCCTGCCATCTCGCACAACGAGGCACGCGACGAGGTGTGGGAGGAGATCCTCGAGCTGCTGACGGACCAGGTGGACGACGAGGATGCGCCGCCCCACATGGTGCGGAGGTGGCTGCGTCAGGACGAGGAACTCACCAGGACGTTCATGCGCGCCTGGCCGATGCTGTCCCCGACATCGGTCGTCGCACGACTGTGGAGCTCACCCGAATTCCTGCGGCATTGTGCGCCGGAGCTGTCACCGGAGGAGATAGCACTCCTGCAGCGGGACGAGTCGACGGCCTGGACCGTGTCGGACCTCCCGTTCCTGGACGCCGCGCGCCGCCGCATCGGCGACCCCGATACCGTCCGCGAGGAGCACCGACGCCAGGCCGTGATCGCTTCCGCCCAGGAACAGATCTCCCACGTGGTCGACCACCTCATCGAGGACGACGACAGCGAGATGAAGGTGATGTCGATGCTGCGGGGCCAGGACGCACGGAATGTGCTGCTCGGTGTCGACGCTCCCCCCGCGCTGCGACCCGACGAGCTGTCCGGGCCGTTCGGACACATCGTCGTCGACGAGGCACAGGAGCTCACCGACGCGGAGTGGCGGATGCTCATCGCCCGCTGCCCTTCGAGGAGCTTCACGATCGTGGGAGACCGCGCGCAGGCACGTCACGGATTCACCGAGAGCTGGGAGGCCCGACTCGCCCGCGTCGGACTCCGCGACGTCAGGATCTCTCATCTGGGGGTGAACTACCGGACGCCGACCGAGGTGATGGAGGCCGCTGCTCCGGAGATCCTCGCGGCGATCCCCGACGCGAACGTCCCGTCCTCGGTGCGCGAGAGCGGAATGCCGGTGCGTCATGACGTCGTCGCCGCACTCCCGCGCCTGCTGGAGGCTTGGGTCGACGCGCATCCGGACGGCGTGGCGTGCGTGATCGGCGCCCCCGACTTCGCCCCGACCGCGCGCGTGCGATCCCTGACGCCCGAGGGTGCGAAGGGCCTGGAGTTCGACCTGGTCGTGCTGGTCCATCCCGATCAGTTAGGACGCAACGTGACCGGCGCCGTGGACCGCTACGTGTCCATGACCCGATCCACCAGCGAGCTCATCGTGCTCCGGCGAAGCGACGCTCCGACCTCACCCGACGAGGACGCGACCGGTGAGGGCCTGCCAGCGCTCCTCGCGCCGCTCGATCCGTATGGGGTATGCGAACGCCGCCGTCACCAGGGGTGTCGTGAGCACGGCGTCGGCCTGCCCCTTGGCAACGATCTCCCCCTTCGCGATCAGTGCCGCATGCGTGGTCGACCGGGGCAGCTCCTCCAGGTGATGCGTCACGAGGACGGTGGCGAGTTCGGGCTGCGTGCTGTGCAGCAGATCGAGCGTCTCGAGGAACTGCTCCCTCGCCGCGACGTCCAGACCCGTCGAGGGCTCGTCGAGGAGAAGGAGCGCGGGGTCGGCAAGCAACGCGCGAGCGATGAGGGCTCTTCCGCGCTCTCCCTGGGACATGGTGGGCCACGTTGCGGCCTCGATCGCCTCGAGACCCAGCAGCGCCATGAGGTGCTCGACGCGCGCCAGGATCGCCGGGGAGGGCTCCCATCTGTTCATCATCTCCGTGGTCCCCGTCGCTCCGGTGAGCACGACCTCTCGCACCGTCAGCGGCGAGCGCAGCGGGTGACGCGGATTCACGTGACCGATGGACTCCCGCAGCTGTCGGATCTCGACGCGTCCGAGCTGCTGTCCGAGCACGTGGACAGAACCTCTGGTCGGGTGCGCCTGCGCACCGCACATGCTCAGGATCGTGCTCTTACCCGCTCCGTTCGGCCCGATGACGGCCCAGTGCTCGCCCTGCCTGACGGTGAGGTCGATGCCGGTCAGGATCTGCCGCGCGTTGCGGACGACGTCGACGCCCCTCAGCGCGAGGACGTCGCGGGGGCCGGAGCCGTCGAGACCCTTCGCCGACATCACGACAGCGCCTCGCGAAGGGTGAGGAGATGAGCCCGACTACGTTCGGCTGCGGCAGCTTCGTCGTGGTCGGCGATGGCTTCCACCTGCTCGGCGTGCGCGTCCTGGTCGGTGTCGTCCCCGAACGACCGCCGAATGCGGAGCATCTCGACCATGGCTTCACGCAACCGCGGGGTGAAGCTGTCGAACAGGTCGAGGAGCACCGGGTTGTGCGCGGCGGCCACGATCGTCCGATGAAAGGCGGTGTCGGCGTCGACGTGTGCCTCGATATGGGAGCGGTGCGCGGCGCGATCGGCGAGAGCACGGCGGATGCTGCGCAGATCCGCGGGAGTGCGTCTCGCGGCGGCGAGCGCGGCGGCCTCCGTCTCGATCGCGATGCGTGCCTCGATCACCGCGACGATGTCGGCCTTGCGCAGGACAGCATCCCAGTCCTCCGGGGCTTCGAGCGCGGTCACATAGACTCCAGCCCCCTGTCGCGAAGCCAGCACTCCGCGCCCGGCGAGCTGCCGGATCGCCTCGCGCACGGTGGATCGACCGACGCCGAGCTGCAGGGCGAGCGTCGTCTCGCCGGGGAGCTTCTCCCCCAGCGCCCATTCCCCGTCCGTGATGCGTCGCCACAGCAGCTCGGCCGCCTGGTCCGCCAGCGGCGCCCGTCTCACCTGTGCCATTCGCGTGGCCTCTCGTCTACTTGTCTGAGGAGTTCTGCTACAGTCTAGCCATGTTCTCGTCAGAGCACCTCCTTCTTCGCCGCCACGGCGGGGCGTAGCCGGACCGGCACCCCGCCGTGGGGTCGAGTGTGCCGGTCGCCCCTCTCCGAGAAGGACGCCGCATCACCATGACCACGACATCGCCCATCCATGACTCCGCCGCCGGCATCGACGGCGCTCCCGCCTGGAACCGACAGAAGAACTCGCCGATGCCCTCGCACCGCTACCGCGACGTCTACTCACGCGTCGAGGTGCCGCTTACCGAGCGGGACTGGCCCACCCATCGACTCACGGCCGCCCCGCTGTGGGTGCCGGTCGACCTGCGCGATGGCAACCAGGCTCTCGCCGAGCCGATGGATCCAGCCCGCAAGCGCCGGTTCTTCGAGCTGATGGTGCGGATGGGGTACAAGGAGATCGAAGTGGGATACCCGTCGGCGTCACAGACCGACTACGACTTCGTGCGGCTGATCGCGGACAGCGACATCGCGCCGGAGGACGTGACGATCGTGGTGTTCACCCCCGCGCGCCGCGATCTCATCGAGCGGACGGTCGACTCGATCCGCGGCATCGCCAACCAGGTCGTGATCCACATGTACACCGCGACAGCCCCCGCGTGGCGCAGCCTGGTGCTGGGGCACGAGCCCGAGGAGCTGAAGCAGCTCATCCTCTCCGGCGGCCGCGACGTGTGGGAGCTCGCCGAGCATCTGCCGAACGTGCGCTTCGAGTTCTCCCCCGAGGTGTTCAACCTGACCGAACCCGACTACGTGATCGACATCTGCGATGCGATGACCGAGCTGTGGCAGGCCACCCCCGAGCGGCCGGTGATCCTCAATCTGCCGGCGACGGTCGAGATCGCCACCCCGAACGTGTACGCGGATCAGATCGAGTACATGCACAAGAACCTCGCACGCCGTGACTCCGTGATCCTCTCCGTGCATCCCCACAACGACCGCGGGACGGGTATCGCCTGCGCCGAGCTCGCGGTGCTGGCCGGAGCGCAGCGGGTGGAGGGCTGCATCTTGGGAAACGGCGAGCGCACGGGCAACGTCGACATCGCGACGCTCGCGCTGAACCTCCACGCGCAGGGCGTGGATCCCATGATCGACTTCTCCGACATCGACGAGATCCGCCGCACCGTCGAGCACTGCAACCGGATCGCGGTGCACGCCCGCCACCCCTACGTCGGCGATCTGGTGCACACGGCGTTCAGCGGCACGCACCAGGATGCGATCAAGAAGGGCTTCGCCGAGCACCGCGCCCGCGCCGCCGCGGAGGACCGCGATGAGAGGGAGATCGAGTGGCGGGTCCCCTATCTGCCGATCGACCCCGCGGACATCGGTCGCGACTACGACGCCGTGATCCGCGTCAACTCGCAGTCGGGCAAGGGAGGTATCGCATATCTGCTGGAGAGCGAGTACGGGGTCGAGCTGCCTCGGCGCCTGCAGATCGACTTCGCCCGGCACGTGCAACGGCACACCGACGCGACCGGAGCCGAGGTCACGGCGGCAGAGTTGTGGGACGTCTTCGAAGCGGTCTACCTCCGCGCCGTTTCGGGCAGTGATTCCGGGATCTGCCTCATCTCCTACGACTCCGCCGACGGCGAGGGGAACCCACGCACGCGCATCACACTCCAGGTCGAGGGCCGCGAGCACACGACGGTCCACCGTGAAGGCGGCCCGATCGAGGCTCTCACTGCGGCGCTCTCCGCCCATGGCGTGCGCGTGAACATCGTCGGGCTCCACCAGACGAGCGTCGGATCGGGGGCGGAGAGCGATGCTCTGACATTGCTCGAGCACCGCACC
Organism: Microbacterium sp. Beta; assembly: GCF_005502545.1. Lineage (NCBI taxonomy): Bacteria > Bacillati > Actinomycetota > Actinomycetes > Micrococcales > Microbacteriaceae > Microbacterium > Microbacterium sp. Beta. Next base: position 29,975 of record NZ_SCOG01000029.1, on the reverse strand, counting down.
TCGGCGGGAAGCGCGTGGTCGGCCGGCCGCGGACGATCCGTGCTCTCCGCGAGTCTGTCCGCAGTCATGGCGGCAGTCGCCCGCTCCGGAAGCTGACTCCTGCCTCGAAGCTCAGTCCTGGTCGCCGACGTGGCCGGGTGCCGTGAGGGAGAGCACGCGTTCGACGAAGGCGGCGTACTCCTCCATGTAGTGCTCGAGGAACTTCTTCGTGCCGGCATCCTCGACCGTGCCGTCGGGGCCGAACATCTCAGGACGGTAGGTCAGATACGCCTCGGGGGCGTTCAGCTGAGGGGCGTTGAGGAAGCTCAGCACACTGCGCATCGAGGACTGCATCACCGCGGTGCCGATGGCGCCGGTGGAGGCTCCGATGATGCCGGTGGGCTTGCGGGCGAACGAGTTGTGACCCCACGGCCGCGACCCCCAGTCGATCGCGTTCTTCAGGGCGCCGGGGATCGAGCGATTGTACTCCGGCGACACGATCAGGAGCCCCTCCGCGCGCTCGACCGCGTGCTTGAACGTGGTCACGGCGGCGACCGGATCGAGTTCGTCGTCACGGTTGTACAGCGGCAGATCGCGGATCGGGATCTCGACCATCTTCAGGCTTGGCGGGGCCAGCTTCACGAGCGCGGTCGCGACGACGCGGTTGATCGAGTCATGGGCGAGGCTTCCGATGAGGTAGCCGATCCGGTGTGCCATGCGGATACTCCTTGCTTGTTCGGATGTGCTTGTGCGGATGTGTCCGTCGGATGTACTCGCGTTCAGGCTAACCCTGTGCCACGCCGGCGCAACCCCCTCCTGGGGCGATGAAGTGCTCGATTTCCGCTGAACACTCCGCGCGGCGACGGGTCGAGATCCCCGCGAGGGGCGACCCGGACCGCTACATTCGAAGGTATGAATCCCCGTCGCCCCACACGTCTGATCGCGGTCGTCGCACTCTTCGGCGCTCTGGCCACCGTTGCCGCCGGGTGTGCTGCGGAGCCGACAGCACCGACGTCCACCGCCACCCCCACCCCCACCGCCACCGCGACCTCGACCCCCCAGCCCGAGCCGACCGGCGACCCCACGAGCACTCCGACGCCGCCGACCGATGACGCGGACTACGGGGCCTTCACCTACGACGAGCTGGCTCAGATCTGTGTCGATGCGACCGTGTCGACGTTCGCTCCCGACGTCCGGTTCGACCTCGACAGTGCCCGGATCGAACACCGCACGGTCGACCCGGAGTGGCTCGTGATCGTCCCCGCTCACACTGGAGGAATCGACGGGCACTCACTGTGCACGATCGGCGGCACCCCTTCCGCTCCCGTGCTCGAGCTCTCTTCCGGATCCATCACCGACCTGCCCGAAGACCAGATCCAGCGGCTGATCCGAGGCGAGAACGAGGGAGGCGACCGCTAGTGTGCGGCACGGACGCAGATGACTCGCCACCGACACCGCGACCACAGCCGACCCTCTCCCGGCGCGCCATGCTCTTCGGGGCGGGCACCCTGCTCGGCGCAGCCGCGGTCAGCGCGGACGTCCTCTCCCCAGGGCTGAGCGCCACCGCCGCCGGAACCTATCTCCGCCCCTGCGGCGATGTTCGCATCTCCGATTCGTGGCAGGGACACAAGAACCGCAATCCCCCGTCCGCGGAGCCGGGGACGGACTACGCGGTCGAGGTCGGCACCGCCGTCAGGGCCGCGACGGACGGTGTGATCATCGACCGCAAGGACTCCACGTCGACGGCGACCGGTCGATACCTCGCCCTTCGCGCAGACGACGGAAACTATCTCCGGTATCTGCATCTGTTGTCGAGCATCGTCGCCGTCGGGACACGGGTCACGCGCGGGCAGGTCATCGCATACTCCGGCGCCTCCGGATTCGGCAGCGAGAACGGGTACGGGGCCCATGTGCACGTCTCACTCTGGGTCAACGGCACACCGTCGCAGCAGGGGTTCGCCGCGTCGGTGGACTTCGAGAACTACGTGGTGGGTCCCACACAGCCCAGCGAGCCCGTGAAGTACTACGTCACGAGGTACGACAACACCGTGTGGGCCGTGACGCCCTCGGCGATCATCCCGCTGACCTTCGCCCAATGGCAGGCGGCCGGCTCTCCCCCTCCGTTCTCCGCACCGACCGACTACGTCAGATACCCCTGGTCGACGACGATCAGCGCCGTCACGATGTTCGGCACGCCTCAGTCGCGCTGGATCTGGCGGCACCTCACACTCGACGAGTGGAACAGGGTCGGGCGCCCAACTCCGCGAATCGCCGGCTGGATCAAGGACTCGGTCTACTACCAGTGGGCCGGGTCGTCGCAGATCTTCGTACAGGACGCGGGCGGGGTGAAACACGCGCTGACCTACGCGGAGTGGCAGGCGTCCGGGTTCCAGCCGTTCGAGAAACGCTCGACGCAGGGCTTCGTGAAGCTCTCCTGGGATGGGAACATCGCCTTCCTGACAGACTTCGCTGCGGGCAAGGGCGGGCCGATCACTCAGAAGCAATGGGCGGCTGAGGGGTATCCGACTCCGACGGTCGCGATGCGCTTCCCCGGAGATCAGCTGTACAAGTTCAATGGCGACCCCACCATCTGGTACGCGGGCCCCACCGTGAACAGGCCGATCACCTACGCGGAATGGGGCATGCTGGGCTACCCCACTCCGACCATCCGTCGCTGAGGTCCGAAAGGGTCCGCTACTCGTGCGGAGCGAAGCTGATGCGCTCCGCTCCCCCCAGCCGCAGGGAGAGAATCGCGGCAGGGGAACGGGTCTGCCGCTTCGTCTCAGTTGCCTCTCGGCGCACAGAGGTTCACAAGAACGCTCACGCCTCCACTAACCCGCAAGGTCCGCGGCCGTCAGCGTGGGAGGCAGATCGTCGCCGCTGTCTCGATCGACGCGGGTGTACGTGACATCGCCGCCGCGCGCACCAGCGGAGCTCTCCGTTCGATAGATCCCTGCAGACACGCCTGTGACGTAGAACTGGGAGGCAGCGTCGCCCTCGAGCTTCGTCGAGGTGATGAAGAGGAGATATCGGTGTCCGACTTCCAGAAGCGGCGCAGGAACTTCCTCTTCGTCGACGGATCCCATCTGCCGGATGACGATCTGCTCCTCTGGAGTCACCTCTGCCGCCGCCTCCTTGTTCGAGGCGAGACCCTTGGGCCGGAGAGGTGCGATGACCGTTACCGTGGAGAGCGTGTACGGGATCTCTTCCTGCACGACCTCCTGGCTCTTCACGACGACATCGACGATCGCCTCGCTGTCTCCTGAGAGCACGGACACATCCGAATAGAGGGTGTGGCGTGAACTGACGATCGTCGTCGTCGTGGAGCACGCCACCATCGCGAGAGACAGCGAGACGAGCGCTACGAGAGCGGCAGTGCGGCATCCAGCGTTTCGCATCTTTCTTATAAGCCCTCCGCTGATGGATCGTACCCCCGTTGTCACCAACCTAGGGAACACAGCGACCACCGTATGTAGGCCGTTCGGCGGACGCGCGAACGAGGTCATCGACGCCGCTGAGACGGCATGAAGAAAGCCCCGGAGTCCGCGTGTTCTTGCGGTTCTCCGGGGCTTCTCTGGTCGGGCTGACAGGATTTGAACCTGCGACCCCTTGACCCCCAGGCGTCCAGACGGCTCCCGCGAGACCGATTTGCGCATGATTCCGGGCGTCAGATCATGGACATCACGTCATGCGATGCATGGTTTGCATGATTCTGGTCCCCTTCTGGTCCCCTTGAATGAGGGCTCCGGACAGCTCCGCCTTGGCGTCAGCACACAGTCTCTGCCAGGAGACACCTACGCTGGGGCGCGCCTCGACCTTCACTGCGGTTCGCATGACGAGTTCCGCTCGCGTAATTTGCCACCGACATTGAGCAGGGACGAACGAGAGGTCCGCCCATCGAAGGCGTGCTGAATCCAGGTCCGAAGGGAACTCTGGCTCGCGGGTGGTACGTAATAGTTCGCGTACCCCGTCTCGTTCTTCGGCGCAAGGTTGGCGGACAGTCGCGCGGGGAGGCTGGGGCTGGACCCGGCGACGGACGGCAGCTGAACTGCTAGCAGGCCGTTCGGAGTAGGGTCGGAGCGGAGGCTCGTGTATATTTCCCAGTCCACAAACTTTCGGGCCCAGGTGCATTCACCAATCGCTACGAGCGTTACGGTCGAGTCTCGCAAGTATTTGGTCTTAATCGTCTGACGAATGTACGCGACGTTCGTCGAATCTATGATGTCGGAGCCATCTTCTTCCATGCCGATAGCGCGCGGTATGAAGACATCCGTATTCTCCTCAATAAACTGAAGGACCTCCACCGCGTCTACCGCGTGGTAGCTGACAAACACTTTGTGGCGACCAGGAGACGAGGCGGTTTTCCGATCTCCCTCCGCAACACTCTGGTACTGCCGTGTTATTGCAGCCAGTTCCCGCAGGGCGCTCTGAGTGCGCGAGCTGTACGTGACCATAGTTTCTCCTAACGCGCCTGTTCTATCACTGCTCTGAGTCGTTCGATCACGTCCTGTGGGTCGCCATACCTAGCTAAGAAGCCCAGCTGGTACTTCGTGGATCGGACCTGATCGGCGTTGCCATGCCGAGCCGCCTCTGCGTACTGCTCCGCAGCCTCATCAACCGGATCACTGTTCTCAAGACACTCATGCAGCGTGAGTTCAGCACGTGTTGCGAGCGCCCAATAGTTGGTGGGCTCGTCCGCGATCGCAAGCCTGTTGAGGAAACGGGAAACGGTCAGGACCTCGTTGAACTCCTCACGGAAGGGGTCGTCCCTTTCCCGTCCGCTGAGGCGGAGTGCCATAAGTAAGTTGACTCCGGTGTAGTAGCTGGGATCGCTTTCGAATCCTGCACGATACTTCTCTGCCATCTCACGGAAAAGGCTGGCCGCGACGGCTGGATCTCCGCTGTCGAGCCGATTCTCCAGCTCTCGTTTGATCAGCCCTCCCCAGCTGCCGTATGTTTCGGAGTCCGCGTAGCCTGCGCTCTCGGCATCTTCAAGGTACTGACGAGCCGTCCGCCAGAGTTCCTGCCGGACAACAGGGTCCTGCGCATCCTCCCCTAGACGCCGATAGACCATAACGCTCTCTTGAAGCCAGATCCGATGCAGCGGATCATCAAGGTTTGGTTGAGCGACTTCTAGAAGTGCTCGCGCATCCTCGTAGGCTTCCTCCGCGTGCAGGCCGATAGCGAGTTCAATCCGAAGGCTACGTCGCAGCGCTTCGTGAACGTCGGCCGTAGAGCCTACCCAGCGGGCAGCGGCGTTCATCTCGTCGGCGTCAGATGACTTGACCGCCACACTGACCCGGTTGCGCGCCTCGTTCTCAGCGGTAAGCGCGTCGGTGACCTCTGACAACTGGGAGTAGGGCCTCTTCACTGTAGCCAAGTCAAACCAGCTATGCGCCGGGCTATCGACTTCAACCTCACTCGTTACTCGTTCGACGACAGGCCGCAACGCTCGTATCGCTTCCTCGGCTTGCCTATCCGAGACTGCCTGGCCCCGGGTGAACGAATGAATCCGAATCATGTTGATATCGAAGGGTGGCGCGTGGCGCGCATGCCCCTCAATGTGCGGATTAACAAGAACTGTGGCTCGGTCTGCGAATATGTGCCTGACACCGAGTTCGTATGCAACATTAAAGTTCGTTGTCGTGAGGTCGACTAAAGCAAGATCGGAGTTAGCTAAGGCCGCCAGCATTCCCGAGTGTATGATGCCGCTGTCTGTCTCCAGGTCTGCCCTGTTCCAGCTAATATCAGCGTCTTCAAGTAATGGACGATAGATCTTGTGGAAGGCCGGATCGCAGTCCACCTTCTTACCGGTTCGAACATCCTTTTTCACTCCGTAAGGCATGACGATGAACGCCGAGACTTGATCATGAATAGGGGCTAGGTCGAGTGAAAAGTGACCCCTCTCCTCGGCCTGAAGGACCAGATTGTCGGTGACTGTTGGGACCCCCGGGTCGGGCGCCGGACGGATGGTAATGACCCAGACGCGTTCGTCCGTTCCTTCGACCAGTGCGCGCGCGTCGTCGAGCATCGTGAGGTTGTGTTCATTGAACGCCTCCGCGGTCTCTTCGACGGGGCGATCTCCTTCAACTAGGTCGACAGCCGTGTTACCGACTACTCGGTCGAAATGTGTGAGCCAGCGTTCACCTCTTGGTTCGACGCTGGTTCTCCTAAAGTCTTCTTTCGCGAAGGGTAGGACGATCCGCAGCGGAATACCTTCCGAGAGCGCGGCACGGGCAAAGAGAATATCCGAGCCGGACGCGAGTGCTCCAACCATGCGACTTGGCTGAAGTGATTGTAGGAGTCCTTTGAGTCGAATCAGGAGGTCGTTCTCGGAGGTCTCCGGCAACCGAGGTGATGCTCGCTCGGCTTCATCGGCTTGCACTCCGGCGTACAGGATGATCACTTAACCACCTCGAATAGTGAGCGCTTAGCTATGCGCAGTCCAGAAGCCATCGATTCGATTTCATCGCCCACAGGTGGTGGGCGTGTTCATGGGCATTCTCATGCCGCGGGAGGTGGCGGCGATCGCTCGCTCGATGGCATCGTCAAACTGATTGACATCGGCCGGCTTGTTCCAGTCGAGAATCTCCGCGCCGTACTCCGTCAATCCTTCGGGGACTGGGGCGTCGGGATCGATGCGGATACCAATGATGCCCTTTCCCTGTTCCTTGCTCCACTGGATCTCTTTCTCAACCCAGTCACTTTGAGAGGTCTCCTTCCCGATGAGCACGATCGTCGCCGATGACCCTTTGATCCGTTCCTTGATCTTTCGACTGATGTAGTCAGCGTCCTGGCTCTTCACGGGATCGAGCAGGTGCCGCCCCGTGAAGTCAACGTTGACGTTTTTGTTGAATGTCATCAGGTTCAAGCCACGGGCTTTCATCTGATCGGCATGCTGGTAACTGATAAAGACTCGACGTGTCATGAGCCCTCCTCGGCCGGAGCGAGCGTTGCCATCTGCTTGCACAACGGACACTTCTTCAGCAGCGCGCCGCTCTTAATGACATATCCGCACTCTCGGCATCGCCACTTGCGGTTCTTGGAGCTGTTGGGCACCTTCGAAAGCTCAGCGTCCGTCTGGTAGTAGTCGGGAGCGTCCGCCCAGCTAAATCCGTCCTCCCGCCCCCACGAGGGATATGCGTAGCCCGATCGAGCACGTGCGAACGTCTCGACGCGCGCGACTTCGCCGAGGTAATCGGCCGTGCGGTCGGGGCGGTCGTCGCAGATGCTGCGGAGCGCTGCCACCGTCTCAACGTCGATCGGCTTCATCGTGCGGAACTGCGTGGAACAGATGGCTGCGAGTGGCTCATCCAGATCGCTCGCAAGGATGGGGTCGATGAAGTGCATCTTGTCGGCAGCGAGGGCATAGTCACGGTTCACCGCTCCCTGGGTACCTTCCGTGTACCAGCCAACGTGGTAGTACCCGGAAATCACCCTCCCCTGGTGCGGTTTGCGTGTCGTGAGGAAGAAAATGGTGGCCGCGCCATCGAGAACGATCCGGTTTCGCATGGACGGCTCGCAGGTGGAGAACAAGCCGTATGTTCCGGTCTCGATGTTTGGGTCGCTCTTGTTGTCCGCAGGTCGGGTGATCTCGCGGACTGGCCATCGCGCGAGGGGCTCGGAGAAGTAGACGGACAGGTAGCCGCGGCCAGCATCGGGGAGCTCGCGCCACGGGTCGCCAAGGCGACGCGCCGCTGCGCCTCCCTCGTGATCCCGGTTCTGTCGCATAGCTTGATGCTAGGGGTGACCTCTGACACATCCCGGGAGCCACGCTGGGCGGAGCGAAGGAGCTGGTGATGGCCAAGACTGATCTCACCATCCGCCGCGGTGCGGTCATCGTGTTCGAGGGCCTCGACCAGACCGGCAAGTCGACACAGTTGAACCGCCTCCGAGGCTCGGTCCACTCGGAGTCCACAGTGTTCGCTCACATGCCAACCGGCTTCACTAAGTTCACCGAACGGGTGTACAGAGCACTGGAGGGCGAGGTCCCTGACGAGAAGCCCACGTCGGGCCTCGCCCAGCAACTAGCGCACCTCGCGTGCCACGCGGAGTCGGTGCCTGATCTCAAGCGAGCTGCGGAAACGCGATCTCTGATTCTGGATCGTTGGTGGTGGTCCACCCTCGCTTACGGCTGGTACGGCGGATCAGTGAAGCAGTCAGGATTCCCTGAGTCGAGCTTCAAGGAACTCATCGACACAATCTGGTCGCCAATCACGCCGTCTATCGTGTTCGTTTTTCTCGAACCCCACCACCTCGACCCAAACAACGCTCCGGGTGTGCAGGACGGCTATCGAGCGCTCTTGAAGGAACATGCCGAGTCCGCGGTTGTTGTCCCGATAGCGAACGAAGAAGCGACACACTCGTTCGTGACTAAGACGCTTCTGGATCGCGGACTTGCTGCCCGAGTCGAGAATCGATGAGCCACGGTGGCTGTCTATCGAAATGTGGAGCAGGCGTTCTTAGCCGAGTTGCATGCCGTTGTTGACTTTGGAGATCCTGTTGAGGTCCGCGGAGAGCGGACCCGGGAGTTGCGGGCGCGACTTATCGAGGTGTCTGATATTCGGTCTCGCTACGTTATGCTCCCCCACCGAAACAACAATGTTTTTGCCTCGATAGCGGAGAGTATGTGGGTGATCGCGGGCCGAAACGACTTAAGCTTCCTCAGCGCTTATCTAGAGCGCGCGGTCGACTTCTCGGACGACGGCCTTACATGGCGCGCTGGGTACGGTCCGCGGCTCCGGAATTGGAACGGCGTGGATCAACTTGCGGAGATCGTGAAGATTCTCCGGGAAGAACCACTCTCACGCCGTGCCGTCGCCAGCATTTACGATCCGGATCGCGACTTCATCGAGAGTCGAGATATCCCTTGCAACAACTGGCTTCACTTCCTCATGAGGGATGGGCGTCTCAACCTCCACGTTGCCGCCCGCAGCACCGACATATGGTGGGGATTCTCCGGCATCAACGCCTTCGAGTGGACATTACTGCTTGAAGTGATGGCGCGGTGGCTCCGATGCGCGCCTGGGCGACTGGTTTTCTTTAGCTCTTCCCTACATCTCTACGAGCGCCACTTCGACAGGGCTTCGCGTCTCTTAGCCAGTCAACCGAACCGGGCGACGTCCGGCGAGGCGGAGCAGCCGCGGTTTGATACAGACTGGGAGGACGCGCCCGCCGTGTGGGACGAGTGGATGCGTCTGGAGGTCGGCATCCGCTCTGGCCAAGACCTCTCGACGCTCGACTGCAACCTCACCGACCCGCTCCTGCTCGCCTACATTCGAATGATTGATCTATATTGGTCCGCGCAAAGGGGAGTCGAATCCGGGGTCCTAGATGAGAAGCTAGCCGCACTTGGGGACGGCAGACTTGCTGCCGCCGCGCGCGAGTATCTTGAACGGCCTCAACAGTTGCACCACTGAGCCCGACGGCCTAAGTTACTGACGCGAGCGCGCTCGAACGGCCCGACACCCGCTGGTTGATGCCCCACTTTGGCGGAAAGAATGGCGTTGCCGGAGGGCCTTGAGGTGCGAACTGCTGCTTGATTCTGTTACGGCTTCCGACTCCGCGCACATTGGGGTGCATCACTCGCGCGTACTTGTCGGTTTCGCAAAACAGATTCTGGCAGTCGATGAGTGTCAAAGCCCTGCCGAACAGGTCGTCAAACTCGATGCCTTGCTCTTCGAACTGTGCCTCTTGCGTGTCGACCATCCAGCGGATGATGTCTTCCGGAGAAACGCCATTGAGCTGCGGAAAGCACTTCGCGATTCCACTGCGTGCGCCCGGCCCAGGCACGACATAGTCGTTCTCATCAAAGTCGATCACCGAGGTGTAGTTGAGGTCGATCGCCAGCTGATAAGAGAGGAAGGGACCGAGTGAAGGAAAAGCCGAAATTGTCTCAAAGACCTCGCGAAGAGACTTAGCACGCTCGATTTGCGCGGCTACCCCGGAACCCATCATGTGCTCGGCTAACAACAGATGGTTGCGGTGCTTCCGAACCGCGCCGAACGGCGGTGGTGGAACGATGTACGCCGCAGAGTAAACTCTTTCGCCGCTAGCAATCTTTGCGTCTAGAACCTTGCTGTAGGCATTGACATCGAATGTCGATGTTGTGATCTGGCCGAATCTAGATTCCAGCGCGTCCCATGTCGATGGCTTGTTGAAGAAGCGAAATAGCAGAACGCGCAAGACGAGGTTTTCGGGGTCCTGAGGACCCTCGTAGGCGATACGTATCAGATCTTGTGACACGCGGTCGGCGGCGCGGTAGGCGTTAGTGAAGCGATACTTCGAGAGGACTGCGTCATCGGTCCACGGACCAGGTTCGCCACGTAACCTCGCGTGATACACGTGCTGCCGTTCAGCCGCGAAGTGCCAGTAGGACGAAAGCACCTCTGAAACGCCGACATCACGTCGACCAACTCTGGCGCGCCGCATCAGGTCCTCCTGTCGGTGCTTACCTCCGGCTCCCACCTGTGTCTAGGTTGTCACGAGGAGGCCGGTCATGCCCGGAGACGCGCCAGCGTCGCTCGTGGTTCAGGCATGCGTTCTTCGCGCGTGAGTGGTTCGACGCCATGAGTAGGAGGCTAACGGGCCCGATCCAGAGGAACTTGAAGGCGTTCCAGACGAACAGCAGGACCAGCAGGTACAGCCAGCCGGGGCCGCCGTCGTTGATGATCGTGGTGCAGATGGCGGCCGCGTAGAAGTAGACCCCGGCGAGGAGCATGGCGGGGATGCCCCACTTCAGGCCGCGGCGAGTGCGGATCGCGTTGAGCAGCAGGTTGATAGGTGCGTAGCGGAGTACGCCATAGCCTCGTGCGCTGAGCGCCACGGATGTGCGGAGCATTGCGGGCCTCTTTCCTCGTCATAGCGCGACGGTGTTCCGTCGTGGAGGCGGCTATGAACCGAGTGCCCTCAGAGGGGCTGTCCCGTAGGACCCGCGTAGCTTGAAGAACCTGCCTCGTCATCCAGTCTACGAGCGTGCTCTGACAGAGGGAACCCCTCGGCGGGCGGGCGTGTACCTGGTCGGTGACCTTCGGAGTGAGAGGACACCGATCATGGCGACGCTGGCGGAGCAGGTGCAGGGCGAGCGGATGGCGCGGGTCGCGCTGTCGATGATCGCCGAGCCCAACGATGGAGCCTCCGGGCAGGTGCTGGCTTGTGTCGGAGGGGTCGAGACGCTGCGGCTGATCGAGTCGGACGATCCGGTGCCGGGTCTTGCTCGCGCCGACGCGCTGATGTGGCGCGAACGCCTCGCCGCGCGGATCACGCCTGCCCTGCTCGGCCGCGTGGCCGAGACTCAGGGCGGGGCGTTCGGCACGCTCATCCCGTCCGATAAGGACTGGCCGGCCGGTCTGGATGATCTGGGCGACCGTGCCCCGTACCTGTTGTGGACGCGCGGGGCGACCTCGCTTCTGACGAGGGCGCTGAGCGATCGCGTCACGGTCACCGGCTCCCGCGCCTCGACCTCCTATGGCGAGCATGTCACCGGCGAGCTGGTGGCGGGTGTGGTCGATGAGGAGCGCATCGTCGTCGCCGGTGGCGCCTATGGGATCGAGGGGGCCGCGCATCGCGGCGTGCTCGCTGCCGGTGGGCAGACTGTTGCGGTCCTCGCGGGCGGTCTTGACCGTCCCTATCCTGCTGGTCACGGTGAGCTGCTGAACCGGGTCGGCGACGTCGGCTTGCTGGTGAGTGAGGTGCCGCCAGGGTCGGCGCCGACCCGGCACCGGTTCATCGCTCGGAACCGGCTGCTGGCGGCGCTGTCGGGTGCGACCGTGATTCCCGAGGCGGGCGTCCGGTCGGGGTCGATGAGCACTGTCCTTGCGGCACGTGATCTCGGCCGAGGCGTTGGCGCGGTTCCCGGCCCGGTGACCAGCGCCGCCAGTAGCGGGCCGAACGAACTCATCCGACAGGGCCTCGCGACGCTCGTCACCCAGCCCAGCGACGTGATCGCCTTGCTCGACGCCGACGCGCCCGGCCGAGCGGTCACACGGCCGGAAGTCGGATGGGACTTCGGCCAGCGGCGGCCTTCACCGGGCACGCCGGGACGCTCGATCTGACCGCTCCCCCAACTGTCTTGTGCCGCTGCGGGCCGGGGTGGTCACAGGCGCGGTGCGGATCGGGTCACGGCGCTCGGCCGCGCCTGGTTCTTCGTCGGGTCGTCGCCTGCGATGGACCGTGCGCGGTTGAGGGCGGCGCGCGCTCGCGCGGCGTCGATCTTGTGGCTGGTGCTCTCTGCCGCCGGACCAAGCGGGTTCCTGTTGTCGGTGACCTGGTAGCGGTCACGGTAGGCCGCCATCGTGCGGGCAGCGCGCCACCACACCGCATGCTTCTTCTCGTCTTTCGGCGGGGCGCCGAGCTTGCCCGTCCACGGCTCCTTGTCGGTGAGGGCGCTTTGGAGCACGGCGTCGGTGCGTTGCTCGATGAGGTCGCGGCGCTCGTCCAGGGCTCGGCGCATCTCGTCGGTCATCGGCCCAGCGGCGTCGGGGATCAGTCCGGCGACGAGCCGGGGAGGTTTGCGGGTGCGACCGGAGCCGGCTGGTCTGATCGTGGCGCGTGCGAGTCGGGCGTGGAGGACGGAGGCGATGTCGTCGGCATCGTCCAGGCTGCGGGCTCCGATCAGCCGTGGGAGCAGGGTGTCGAGGTTGTGGTGGTTGGCGTCGGCGTGCCGCAGCTCGGCTGAGAGCGCGCCGTAGGCGTCGGAGTCGAACACGTCGCGGACCTGCTCGGCGGTGAGTCCGGATCCGGCGAGCAGGGTGGCCCAGCGGTCGTGCTGGGCGGCTTGGGCGATCGTCTCGTATTCGGCCGCGAGCTGCGTGATGGAGCCCCAGTGCTCGTGCTCGGCGGTGATCGTCTCGTGCGCCGACAGCTCGGCACCGACGTGCTGGAGCACGCCGTACAAGACACTGCGGGCGGTGACGTTGGGATTGTCGCCGGGATGCGGCTCGGTGTGCTCGTGATCGTCGCGGTCGACGGTGACGTAGGCGTAGTTGCCTTCCGCGCCGCGGGTCATCGAGACGTAGAGGTTCTCCCTTGTGGTCGTCGGGGTGACGACGACGTGCGAGGTCTCGGTGGTCACGCCCTGGGCCCGGTGCGCGGTGATCGCGTAGCCCAGGTCCAGGTGCTCGGCCACGTAGTCGGCGGGCAGGACGATCCCGCGACCGAACCGCCGCCCGGCAGGGCGGATGCTGACTGACCCGTCCTCGCGGACGTGGGTGATGATCCAGCGGGCACCGTTGCGGACCCACGTGCTGCCGTTGCGGAGCCGGCGGTCGTTGTGGCGGGTGATGACCAGATCGCCTTCGGAGGCGGCGGTGCCATCGTGCAGACCGACCTCGCGGGTCGGGTTCACGGCACCGTCGATGATTCGGTCGGCCCGTGCTCGTGCGTTGAGGGTGGTGACGGTCTCGTGGGTCTCGGCGACGATGATCGACGCTCGGCCGGTGGCGAGGTCGTGCTGCCAGGCGGTGTAGGCGGCGTCGATCATCGCCTCTGCCTCGCCGCCGGTGATCCGGTTGTGCTCGATGAGCGTGTCGATCGCTTCCACGTGGCCGTGGCGGAGTTGCAAGGAGGTGGTTTTCTCCCAGGCGTGGATGAAGCGGTGCAGGTCGTGAAGCTCGGGGGCGTCGTCGCGGGCGTGGACGAGCAGGCCGAACGCGCCGCCGGCATCGACCGATTGGAGCTGGCCCCAGTCTCCGACCAGCAGGGCTTTCGCTCCGGCCTTCTCGACCTCGCGGGTGATCCGGTCCAGCGAGGCGGTGCCGGCGAGGGAGGCTTCGTCGATGATGACGAGCTGACCCGCGGCGAAGGTGGTTCCGTACATGAGGTGGTTCTGCCACCACTTCGCCGTGTTCTCGGTCGCGATCCCCAGATCGTCGGCGAGGACCTGCGCGGCGACCGCCGAGGGCGCGAGCCCGACCACGGACCCGGCGCAGTGCTCTTTCTCCCATGCTCGTCGTAGCGCGTTCATGGCGGTGGTCTTCCCGGCGCCGGCCGGGCCGACCAGCACGTCAACGACCCGACCAGAGACGGCGATCGCGGCCAGGGCGGCGGCTTGATCCTCGCCGAGCATCCGGCCGCGTGCGTCGGGCGTGCGGGCGACCCGCTCCACCGTCTCCAATGGCACCGCGGGTCCGGTTGGCGCGTCGGCGCGGGCTAGGAGGCGGTCTTCGGCGGCCAGCAGCGCCTCGGACGAGAACAGCGTCGAGTGCCGGGGACGGAACCGGGTGGTGCCGTCCGGGCGGCGGAACTCGAGCGGGCTGGTCGCCAGCTCCGGCGGGGTGAGCCGCAGGGAGGCGCGCTCGGCCGCGTCCACGACCAGGCCGGTGATCGCTTCGCGGTCTTCGATGCTGGCGAACCGCCAGCCCATCAACTGCCGGGAGGCTTCCGCGTGCAGGTTCCATCGGGTCCAGGTCGAACGCTTCTCACCGACCGTCTCCATCACGGCCTGCCCGACCTCGCCCACCACGTCCAACGGCACATCGTCGGCGCGCAGTACCCGGCGGAGAGTTGCACCGCTGGTGAGGGTGCGTGCCCAGCCGGTCGCGTCCTGGCCGAGCACGCGGCCGGCGCGCTGCCGCCACTCGCCGGTGAGGTCGGCCAGCGACCTGACCTGCTTCTCCGGCCTCGTAGCGAGAGTCGCCTGCGCCCGCAGTTTCAGCACCGTCCGCGCCGAAGGCTGCCGGCCGTGCCTGGCGACGTACTCCGCGATCAGGCGATCCTTCTCGGCCTCGATGTGCCGGGTACGGGTGGAGAACTCCGCCACCAGCTCGTCAGGCACGCCCTCAATCTCCCACGCCGTGTTCCGATCCCGGCCCCGCTGCCTTTCGTCCCAGGCCTGCCCGAGGGTGAGGGTCAGCCGGTCGGCCAGGGCCGCGTTGTACAGCTCGGAGACCGCCACGACTGCCGAGTGCATCGGCCGTCCGGCCAGGGTCCGCCAGCGGCCGTCGTGGACGGTCAGCACCTTGTTGCTGATGACGAGATGGGTGTGCAGCTGCGGGTCACCCGAGCGGCTGTCGTAGTGATCGAACGCGGCCGCGACGACTCCGGCGACGTCAACGTGCGCAACCGCTCCGTCCGGGCCGGTTGCACCGACACGGGTTGCCGCAACCTCGCGTTCGAGGAACGCAACCAGCTCTGCAACCGCCGCATGATGCGCGTCCGCGATCAGCGCTTGCGTGCCCGCGTCCGCAACCGCCCAGATCGTGGACACCGACTTCGGCACGCTGAACGTGAAGTCGAACCCCGCCACCGCACGCCGTGTGCCGCGCTCGGCTTCCTCGGCCTCGATCGCGGCGACCTCCTGCGCCCTCGCCGCCGGGCCGAGTTCGGGATCGAGTGCGTTCACGCGCTGCTTGACCCGTTCGGCGATCGACGCGAACTGCTGATAGGCGCGTCCGAGCGGTTCTCCGGTGATCGGGTCGTGGCCCATCCCGATCAAGAGCTGTAGCTGGGCCTCCGAGACCTGAGCCTCTTCGCCCAGCTCGCCGTGACCCAGACGGCCCAGGCCCGAGCCCATCCAGAACCCTGGTGGCGCGCCCGCCTCGGCGTAGTAGCGGGTCAGCGGCGTGCTGAGACTGCGGTCGCCGTCGCCCGCGGCGACCGACTTCAACAGGTACTTGTAGCCGTCGCCGGCCGACATCACACGCATCGAAACCGTCACCGTCGCGCCCCTCCCTCTGGCGCCAGGTGGGCGGGACACGACCAGCCAACGCCGCTCCATCACGCCGCCCTCGGCGGCGTCGGCCTCGTCTGAAAGACGTGTGGAAGCCCCAGACGTTGGCGATGCAGAGCCTCGACGCGGCGGGCAACTGTCCAACGGTGGCTCCGCGCAAAGATTCGTTACCTATGTGCTTGATGTAGTAAGGTAACTATATGCAGACTTCGATCGTGAACAAGCTCCTGGCAGTGTCGAACATGTTTCAAGAGGACATGGCCCGGTCCTTTGCGGGCACTCCACTGACAGAGTCGCGGGTCGCGGTCCTGTGGACGCTGGCGCTGAGCGGCCCGTCTACGCAGCAGACGCTCGCCGAGGCGCTGTCAGTGACGCCTCGCAACATCTCCGGTCTCGTGGATGCGTTGGAGCAGCACGGGTATGTGCAACGCACTCCTCACCCGTCCGACCGCCGAGCCGTATTGGTGACGCTCACGTCGACCGGAGAGGAGGCGATGGCCCGGATGCAGGAGGAACACGCTCATCTGGAGGCCGAGCTGCGCGACGCGGTCGCGCCGGAGCACCTCGACGCACTCGAACAGAGCATCGACGCAATCATTGCCCGCCTTGCCGTCCTGATGAACCCCGAGCAAACGAAAGCGGAGAAGGACCGATGACCACGACAACTCCGACCCCGCAGACCGAGGCGAGCCACGCCGAGCCGAGCCGCGCCCAGGCTCTCATTGCCCGCGGCACGGGGATCGAGAAGATCATCTACGCGGCCATCGGCCGCGCGATTGCACGCAAGCCCTGGAAGACGCGCGACGCCAAGGGGTTCCACTACCACTCTCAGAGCCTTGCGGTGCTCGTCATCTTCATCGTGCTCTCGGCAGTCGAGATCTTGGTCATTGACCTGATCGTGCATCAGTGGCTCTGGCTGAGAATCCCGCTGCTCATCATCGGCATCTGGGGACTGGTCTGGATGACCGGGCTCCTGTGCGCTCACTTCATGCGACCCCACACGGTAGGGACTGACGGCATCCGCGTCCGCGACGGTCTCGACATGGATGCCCACGTCACCTGGGACGACGTGTACTCGGTGGGGCTGAAGAACCGCAACTACGAACCCAAGACCCCGAGCGTGATCGATGACCAAGAAGGCCGATCCCTGGTGATGAACATCACCGACCAGACCAACATCGAGGTCGTCCTGGAACGACCGACGACCATCACCCTGCCCGGTCTGCCGCCGAAGGGCGGCGAACAGGTCATCGACCGCATCTACCTCTGGGCCGATGAGCCCAAGGGGTTCCTCGACGCGGTGCGGGAGCACATCGGGTCCGAGGCGGACAGCGCCACCAGCAAGAAAGCGCAGGCTCAGGCCGCGCAGGACGAAGGACGGAGAAAGCGCATGGCTCAGTACAGCAACGGCCCGGCGATTGAGGTGAGCGGCCTCGTCAAGAAGTTCGGTGACACCACCGCGCTCGACGGCATCGACCTCACCGTGGAGCCAGGGGCCGTGCTCGGGCTGCTCGGCCCGAACGGTTCGGGCAAGACCACCACAGTTCGCATCCTCGCGACCCTCACGAGGGCCGATGAAGGTACCGCTCGCGTCTGCGGCTTCGATGTCGTTCGAGACGCCTACCAAGTGCGGCAGCTCATCGGGCTCACCGGGCAATACGCCTCGGTGGACAAGGACCTCAGCGGCCTCCAGAACCTCACAATGATCGGCCGGCTGCTGGGCATGTCCCGCAACCAGGCCAAGGCCCGCGCCTCGGAGCTCATCGAAGAAGCGGGGCTCGCCGACGATGCAACTAAGCCGGCAAAGAGCTATTCCGGCGGGATGCGCCGCCGTCTCGACCTCGCGGCGAGCATCATGGGCGAAGCCGCGGTCGTGTTCCTTGATGAGCCCACCACCGGCCTCGACCCCGCCCGCAGGGGCGAGACCTGGGCCATGATCCGAAGGCTCGCCGCGCAGGGCTCCACGGTGCTGCTCACGACCCAGTACCTCGAAGAAGCCGATCACCTGGCGAACGACATCATCGTCATCGACGCCGGCAAGGTCATCGCACGCGGCACCCCCGATAGTCTCAAACGGCGCATGGGCAGCCAGACGCTCGACGTGCGCCTGAACGACCCCAGCCAGCTCGAAGAAGCAGCAAACCGCGTCCAGAGCATCATCCGCGCCGCCCCGGTCGTCGATGCACAGACAGGACAGTTGAGTGCGGCCGTGACCGATGGCGAGGTCATGCCAGCGATCGTGCGGAGCCTTGATGAGGCCGCCATCGGAGTCAGCGAGCTGTCGCTGCGCCTCCCGAGCCTTGATGACGTTTTCCTCACGCTCACCGGGCACCGGGCTACCACCGCCGACGAGAAGAACGAGGAGGCAGCAGCATGACGACCGCAACGCTCCCCGCCACCCACACACCGCTGAGGAAGCATGTCGGCCCCGGGCAGGTACTCACCCAATCCGCGACCCTCTCCTGGCGCGGCATCGTCAAGCTTCGCCGCCACCCGGCAGGACTCGCAGACGTCATCATTGGCCCCGCGATCTTCCTTGTGCTCTTCGGCTACGTCTTCGGTGGCGCAATCTCCGGCGACACCGGCGAGTACCTGCAATACGTCTTTCCCGGCATCCTCGGGATGATGACGCTCTTCGCCACGATGGGCGTCGGCGTCTCCCTCAGCACCGACCTCTCCGAGGGCATCTTCGACCGTTTCCGCAGCCTCCCCATCGCCCGTATCTCTCCGCTCATCGGAGCGATCGGCAGCGACATCGTGCGCCAGCTCGTCTCACTCAGCGCGCTCATCGGCTTCGGGCTGCTGCTCGGCGTGCGATTCGAGACCAGCGTATGGTCGGTACTCGCCGGATGCGCGCTCGCCCTCGCGTTCGCCCTCGCGGTGTCGTGGGCGCTGATCCTCCTCGCCTTGGCGATCAAAGACCCGATGGCCGTGCAAGGTCTCGGCGCGGTCATCATCCTTCCCCTCGCGTTCGCCAGCAACATCTTCGTGCCCGTCGAGACGATGCCGGGCTGGATGCAGACCTTCGCCGCATGGAACCCGATCGGGCACCTGGTCGACGCCGTGCGCGGTCTGATGATGGGTGGCCCCGTCGGTGAACCTCTGATGTTCACGCTGCTCTGGATGGCGGGATTCGTCGTCGTGTTCGCGCCGCTGTCCCTGATCGCCTACAACCGCCGCGCATAGACAGCCCACCGAGCCACAGCTGCCTCAATGCAATGTCTGCCCATACGCAGCCGCATCTGCTGGAAGATGCGGCTGCGTCCAGGGCGGTCGCCCCGATCATCGCTCGAACTAGGTCCTACCACCGACGATCCGATCCTGTCGCCTACGACTGCATCAGGTTGATCGTGGTTCGGGACGGCAGCGCGATCTTGTTCAGCGAGTTCGGACAGCAGCCGGTCAAGCTCGGTGACGTGATTTTGCTCGGCGCGAATACCCTGTGTGGAAGTGAGCCCGAGGGTCACATCACAGTGACGACGATCGATGCGGACACCGACTATGTGATTGACCAAGTGTTCTGGCAGCACGTCGGCATCTTGCACGACCGACTTGATGCACAGGACTTCGCCGCAACGATCTACACCGAACCGGCACAGATTCTCCGCCTCGGTGAGACTCGCGCTGGGATGCTCATGCCCTGGCTAGATGAGTTGGTCGCGTTGAGTGCCGAAGGTCGACCCGTCGAGACCTTCTATCGGATGCAGGCGCTCTGGTTCAGCGTCGCTCATGTAATCGCACCGTTCATCAAGACCTCTCAAGTACGTACGTCCTCGACGGAACGCGCCACGGCATGGCCAACCTCGCCGCGAATCCGCCGCTTCACCCCCCTTCGTGCTGAAGCGCGAAAGGCTGCAGACCTTCTGCGTTCTGAACCAGAGCGGCGCTGGTCGGTGACTGACTTGGCGAATGAAGTACACCTGTCGAAATCGCAAGTAGGTCGCTTGTTCGTGGACGCATTCGGGAAGTCGCCGATCGCCTATCTGACAATGTTGCGGACAGAACGTATGGCCGCGCTTCTGCGCACCACCGATGCGTCGATCACGGCGATTGCTCAGGAGGTGGGTTGGAGCGATCCCGACTTCGCCGCCCGCCAGTTTCGCCGAAGCGTGGGGGTTACTCCCAGTGACTACCGGACGTTGAGCCGCGTGCAGGCGCCACACGCGGCCGGGTGAAGGACGCATCTGTCCGGGCAATAACCGCAGGATCGGCAGTTGGAGGCTCCCGGCTCTGCTCCGATCCGGTAGTCCGGTAGAGACTCGTCGGGTTCATCACCGGGCCGGCGGTCACAGTCTCGTTCCGTTGTCCGTCTCGTCTCCTGATCCGCCCGGCGCACCTCGTGGTTGCACGGCTGCTCCCTCTCCGGGCGGCCCCGGCGGAGGGAGGCCAGACGATGGCTATGAGGAACGAGACGAGGGAAGCGAAGCTCGAAGCTCTCGAAGAACGCTTCGTGCGCTCGGTCGAGGAGCTGGTGTCGGGTGAGGACTGGCGGCGGGCGATGGAGTTCGCGGCTCGGTTCCGGTCGCGGTCGTTCAACAACACGCTGCTGATCTGGGCGCAGCACCTGGACGCCTACGAGCAGGGCCGGGTGCCGACCCCGACGCCGACGTG
The DNA here is from genome assembly GCF_005502545.1 of Microbacterium sp. Beta. Taxonomy (NCBI): domain Bacteria; kingdom Bacillati; phylum Actinomycetota; class Actinomycetes; order Micrococcales; family Microbacteriaceae; genus Microbacterium; species Microbacterium sp. Beta. The sequence continues at coordinate 9,718 of NZ_SCOG01000029.1, read as the reverse complement.
GGTGGCGGGGTTCCAGGACTGGAAGAAGATGGGCCGCTGGGCCGAGGCCGGCGGCGGCTACGAGATTCGGGCTCCGGTCCGGGTGAGGTTCGCGACGGCGACGCCGAAAGACCCGGCCTCGTGGCGTCGCCTGACGAAGGGCGAGAAGCCGCGCCCGGGCGAGGTCGTGCAGCGTCGGATCGTCAGCGTCGTCCCGGCCCATGTCTGGGATGTGTCGCGGACTCACGGTGCGGAGCTGCCGGAACTGCCGAGCCCGAAGCTGCTGGAAGGCGAAGCACCCGCCGGCCTGTGGGAGGGGCTGGCCGCGCAGGTCGAGTCGCTGGGGTACGAGGTGCTGCGGATGCCGGACGCCGACGCGATCCGCGGCGCGAACGGCATGACCGACTACGACACCCGTCAGGTGCTCGTGCGCACGGACATGGACCCGGCCGCGCAGGTGAAGACCCTCGCGCACGAGCTGGGCCATGTCCGTCTGCACGGGCCGAACCAGCAGGAAGCGCACCAGCATCGCGGGATCGGTGAGGTCGAGGCCGAATCGGTCGCGTTGATGATCGCGGCGGCGCATGGCATGGACACCAGCGACTACACGATCCCCTATGTGGCCGGTTGGGCGGCGAACGTGGACGGCAAGGACCCGGTGCAGGTCATCCGGGACACCGGCGAGAAGGTCCGGCGCACCGCGACCGAGGTCCTGATCCAGCTCAACACGATCCAGCTCGGCAACGGCAACCCGGTCTCGCTGCGCGTCGACGGCCCCGAACGCTCCGCACCCGAGCACTCTGGAACCGAGCAAGCACCGGAGCGGACGTCGCGGGTCGAGCCGCTGCCCGAGCGTGAGCCGCGGAGGATGCAGGCGGCACCGGGGCGGGGACTGTGATGGTCGCGTCCGCAGCCCTCGCCGCGGTGTTCGACCGGCTCGATGGTATGCCGTTGCCGGTCGCGGCGCGTGAGCTGGCGACGGCCGGGGTGCCGGTGTTCCCGTGCGTGCCGGGCGAGAAGACGCCCCTCGTCCCATCCGGCTTCCGCCGTGCGACGACCGATCCGCGCCGGGTGGCGGGGTGGTGGCGGTGGCAGCCGAGCGCGAACATCGGCATCCCGACCGGCGCCGCGTCGGGTCTGGTCGTGATCGACGTGGACGTGCACGGCGTTGACGGGTACGCGGCGTACGCGCGGGCAGCTCGCGCGGGTCTGATCCCGGCACCGCTGGCGACGGTGACCACACCCACGGGCGGCCGGCACGCCTACTTCCCGGCCATCGCGGCCCGGGTGCAGCGCTCGTGGGCGGTCGGCAAGGCCGGCGTGGATTGCCGTGGGCACGGCGGCTATGTCATCGCCCCGCCCTCGGTGCTCCGGCTGGACGGCGCACCGGTCTCCTACCGGGTCGAGCAGGTCGCCGCCGGTGCGGCCGAGCCGGTGGATGCGGTACGGCTGCGCGACTTCCTCGATCCGCCATCGCCGCGTCGTCCGGTGCGGGAGGGTCAGCCAGTGGCGGGGCGGGAGGACGCGGACCGGCTGGCGGCGTGGCTGTCCAGGCAGGTCAAGGGCGACCGGAACTACAAGCTGTTCTGGGCGGCCTGCCGTCTGGCCGAGGGCAACGTGCCCGTCTCCGATGCCCTGGATGCGCTGGTGCGTGCCGAGCAGCCCGACTTCGGGGAGCGGGAGATCACCCGCACCGTTTACAGCGCCTATCGCAGCGTCGGCGTCGGAGCCACCCGCCGGGAACGCCCCGCGGCACCGGCGAGCCCGCCGGCGGGCGGGCTCGCTCGACGTGACCCAGGGCTCCGAGTGGACGCGGCAAGGGGTCTGGGATGAACAGGGTGCGGGGGCGGCGCTGGGCGGTGGTCACGTCGGTTGCCGGGACGGTGTTCATCGCGGCCGGCGCGTTCTGGCTGTCGTTCACCGCGTTGGCCGACCTCGCGCGCCGCTCCGGGATCGGGGCGGGGCAGGCGTGGGCGTGGCCGCTGATCGTCGATGGCGTGATCGTGGTGTCCACGGTCGCGGTGGTCGCGCTCGCCGGTGAGAAGGCGGCCTGGTATCCGTGGACGTTGCTGATCGGCGGAGCGGCGGTGTCGGTAACGGCGAACTCCCTGCACGCGGTCGTCGCCGCGGACGCCGACGTGCCCGGCCCACTCGCGGCCGCGGTCGCCGCGGTGCCGCCAGTGGTGCTGCTGGCGATCACCCATCTGACCGTCGTCTTGACCCGATCCGCCGCGCGTCCTGCCGATGTGCCAGAGACGACGCGCGGCGTTGAGCCTGTCGCGGTCCCGGCGGCACCAATCGAGACCGCACCCGCCGTGCCCTCGCCTGCCGGGTCCGGCGCCGCCGACGCCGATGAGGACGGCGGGCTGGATCGTCGGGCGCGGGCGGCGGAGCTGCGCGAGCGGGAGTGGTCGAACAAGGCCATCGCCCGGCACCTGGGGGTGCATCCCTCGACGGTCGGCCGGTGGCTGCCCCGTTCCGAGCATCCCGACGCGCACCACAGCGATGAGGCCGACCCGTCCGGGTCCGAGCCCGTGAGGCAAGGAGCCACGCCATGAGCGACCAGGACCAGACGAACCCGGCGGAGCAGCACCACCGCCATCGCGAACCCGAACAGGCTCCGCAGGCGCGGACGACGCCGACCCCTGCCGAGGATGCGGAGGCGGCGGGAACGCCGGAAGCGATCAAGGAGGCCGCATCCCGTAGGGCCGCGAAGGAGAAGCTGGCACGGGTGCGGGGCCGGGGCGTGGACTGGGTGCGCCCGAGTGACCTGTTCGCCCACGGTGGCGGGGCTCTGTCGCGACGCGGCATCGACGTCACCGCCGCGGGGAGCCGCCGGCTGCGCGCCCCGATCGACAAGGGCGCCCGATGGGTCGCAGAGCGGACGCGCCGCCTGCCGCCATTGAGCGCGTTCGGGCGTCGTGGCGGCACCGATCGGGGCCATGCCCGGTCCGGGGTCGGGATGCGGTAGCAGGTGGGATGAGTCGTGGACGCCCGGCTGGCAGAGGTGAGACCCGCAGGAGCCTGCGGGCGCACCTGCCCGCTAGGAGGTGCCTCGACCATGACCGACCACACCAGCACAACCGGCACGACGAACACCAGCACGCCGGGTGAGGACTACCGCAGCAGCGAAGGCCTGCGAGCCCTGCTGCACCGGCTCCACGCAGCGGGTCGTGGCGCGTGGGAGCAGGACCCGGTGGCGGGCGAGCTGATGGCGTTCGCGGCCGAGAAGTACGCGGCCCTGGCGCACAAACATCGGCTCGATCCGTGGGAGGCCGCGTCAGCGGCGTTCGACGTGATGCGCACCAAGGCCGCCCGCACCGCGGAGGACCCGTGGGCGGTCGTCACGCACGCGGTGCGGATCACCTGTATCGCTGAGGAGCGCGGCCAAGGGCTGTTGTGCTCGACCCATCAGGCGCGCCGGCCCCGCTACTCGGTGTTCCACGACCCCGAACGGCTCTCCGACCGGGAGAACCCGCTGGACGACTACCACCCCGCCTTCCAGGTCACCGACCCGCACGACGGCGACGGGCATGGTGACGAAGCTCAGCGGGAGGCGTCGGAGCCGACGTCCGCCACGGCGGCGGTGGAGGATGCGATCACGCTGCTGGTGCTGCTGGGCTGGCCGGCCGAGACCGCGCGGACAGCGGTGGAGCACGTCTGCGGGGCGCTGACCCGGGTCGGGAACCGGCACACCGCCTACGAGACGTTGCGGCGCGACAAGCATGCCCGCGCATTGCTCGACCTTCCGGGCCGGACCTGGGCGGTGCTGTTGCGTGCGCTGCTGGGCAGTCCGCTGCCGGAGCTCGCGGCGACCGGCGCGGGACGCGGGACGCTGTTGCGGCTGCTGATCGGCGAGACGCTCCCGGTGCTGCTGCGCGACGACGACCTCGTGCTCACCCTGTCCCTGGCCGCGCCCGGCACGAACACGCGCGGCACCGACACGTCGCGGGGTACGCGATGAGTACGCCTGCCGGCCGCATCGAGCTGGAGCGGACGGTGGACTCCATCACCGTGGGCCGTCGGCACCGCACCGACCTGGGCGACCTCGACGCCCTGGCGGCGTCGATCGAGCGGGACGGCATCTTGCAGCCGCCGACGATCACCCCGGACGGGACGCTGGTGTGCGGGGCGCGGCGGCTCGCGGCGATCAAGCAGCTCGGCCACCGGCGGGTCAGCGTGTGGGTGCGCTCGGGCATCTCGGACCGGCTCGGGCATCTGCTGGCCGAACAAGACGACAACCAGCTCCATAAGGCCCTCAGCCCGATCGAGGCCGCCGGCTTGTATCGGGAGATCAAGGAACTCATGGCCGAGGACGCCGCCCGGAGGAAGGCGGCCACCCAGTTCCAAGACGGTCACGAGCCCGGAGAACATGGTCCCGCCGATTCGGCGGGACCACCAGCACCCGGCCAGCTCGGGGATGCGCGCGCGCAGGCGGCGCGCATGGTGACCGGCTCGTCCTCCTACACGAGGCTGGAGCAGATCGGATTCCTGCAACACCTGGCCGACGACCCCACCGTCCCGGAGGCGCTGCGCGCTCAGGCCCGCGACGGGCTGGCGCAGATCGAGGCCGGCGCTCCGGTCAACCCGATCTTCCAGCGTCTCCAGGATGCCCACGCCGACGCCGGCGCCGACCGGGACCGGCGGCTGCATGAGCTGGCCGACGAAGCACTGGCCCGCGTCCACGCCGCCAAACGCGGCAAGGCCACGAAGCCGGCCGCACCGTCTCGTCGCCCGGTCGACGCGGACGAGGAGCCGGCGCGGTTCTCGGTGCGTGCGTTCGTGCTGACCTGGGGCGAGCTGGAAGCGTGGTGGACGCACTACGACGTGGACGAGCTGGCCGCCGAACTCACCGACGCGCAAATCGCGGCGTTCTTCGCCGCCGTCGAGGGCACGGTCGCGTTCGCCGACCGGCTCCGCACCGCCCGCGCCGGCGCACAGACGGACAGGCCGCTGCTGCGCGCCCTCTGAACCGCCCCGGCGCTGCGAGTCGCGGGCGGGCTCACCTCGCGGGTATGAAGACGAATCTCGCCTCCTGGTCCCGTGGCCGGCTGATCGCCGTGATCGCCTCCGGGCTCGTGCTGCTGCTCCTGGTCGGCGTCGGCGTCTACGGGCTCATCACCGGCCCGCGACCGCCCGACGACCGCGCATCCGCCCCTGCGCCCACGATCACCGCGCCCGGTGAGACCGAGCCGGCGGTGCCGGGTCCGCCGCGGGTCATTCCCTCGCACGACCCGGACGAGTTCGCCCGCAACGTCGCGGAGGCGCTGTTCGGCTGGGACACTGGCTCCGGGCTGATGCCGCTGGACTACACCGCCGGACTCTTGGAGGTCGGCGACCCCTCCGGCGCCGAGCAGGCCGGGCTCGCCTCGGACATCGCCGCCTATCTGCCCTCCCGCGAGGCGTGGATCGAGCTGCGCCAGTACGCCACCACTCAGCACCTCACGATCGAGCAGTCGTTCGTGCCCGAGGCGTGGGATCAGGCGGTCGAGCAGGCCCAGCCCGGGCAGCTCCCTCCCGGTGCCACCGCGGTCACGATCGAGGGCACCCGCCACCGCGAAGGCGTCTGGAACGGCGAACCCGTCACCGCTGAGCAATCGGTGTCGTTCACCGTGTTCCTGGCCTGCCCGCCGCCGGCGCCGCAGTTCCGCACCGGCCCGTGTCATCTGCTGCGCCTGTCCCAGCTCGACAACCCGCTCCGATAGCCAGGGGGTCGTGCCGTGTTGAAGAAGGCCGTTGCCGCCGTCCTCGCGCTGGTCCTGCTCGGCCCCATGCTGGGGCTGGTCGGAGTCGGCGTACTGATGAATCCCGCCGCCGCGAACTGCGTCGTCCCCGGCGGCTCCGTCACCGTAGGAGACGTCCCCGAGTCGCTGACGGTCACCACCGCCGAGGGCACCACGTTCACGCTGAACAAGACCCAGCTCACGCACGCGGCCACGATCATCACGATCGGAGGCGGCATCGAGGGCGTCGGCCGGCCCGGCATCACGATCGCGCTGATGGCCGCGCTGACCGAGAGCACGCTGCGGCAGTTGGCGAACACCGGCACCTACCCCGAGAGCGGGAGCTACCCCAACGACGGCAACGGGTCGGATCACGACTCGCTCGGTCTGTTTCAGATGCGACCGCAGTCGGGCTGGGGCACCGTCGCGGAGCTGATGGACCCGACCTACCAAGCGCGGGCGTTCTTCGGCGGGCCGACCGGCCCGAACTACCCGAGCCCGCGGGGTCTGCTGGACATTCCGGGCTGGCAGCAGATGGATCCCGGCGAAGCCGCCCAAGCGGTCGAAGTCAGCGCCTACCCGGACCGCTACTGCAACTATGAGCCGGTCGCCGAAGCCATTCTCAATGCCCTGACCGGCGCGTCCGGCGGCGGAACCGGCTCAGCCGGCCCGGTGGTGTCCGTACTCGCGGCAGGTCCGGTGGCGCAGTCCGCACGGGTGGTGTTCCCGCTCCCGGAGGGGACGTGGGTGCTCACCAGCGAGTTCGGGCCACGCATCCACCCGATCACCGGAGCACCCTCATTCCACACCGGCACGGACTTCGCCGCCCCGGACGGCACCCCGATCCTCGCCGTCGCGGACGGCACCGTGACCGTCGCGGAGTTCTCCGGCGGATACGGCGGACTGATCGTCATCGAGCATCAGATCAACGGGCAGACGGTCGCGACCGCCTACGCCCACATGTGGCGGCACGGCATCCACGCCTCAGCGGGCGACCGGGTGGTCGCGGGGCAGCACATCGGCGACGTCGGCAGCTCCGGCAACTCCACCGGGCCTCATCTGCATTTCGAGGTCCGGCCCGGCGGCACAGGCGGCGAGGCCGTCGATGCCGCCGCGTGGCTCAATGCGCACAACGCCGCCGACCTGCCCGAGGCCGCGGTCGGCGCGCCCGCCGGCTGCGACACAGCCGGCGGCACGGCGAGCGAGCCCGTCCCGGTCGACGGCGACCCCGACCGGCTCGTGGACGATCCCACCAGCGATGGGCGGATCACCGCCCGGATGACGCACCTCATGAGCCAGGCCCGCGCCGGGTTCCCCGACACCGGCTGGGCCTGCTACTCACCCCGACCCGGCACCACCTCGGAGCACCCGCTGGGCCGCGCGTGCGACATCACCTTCGGCAACCGAATCGGGACACCTCCGACACCCACGCAACTCGAGGACGGGTGGCGGCTGACGAACTGGATGAAGGACAACGCCCAGGCCTTGGGCGTGGAGTATCTGATCTGGCAAGGAAAGATATGGTCCGTCGCCCGCGCCGGTGAAGGCTGGCGCGACTACGACGGCGGCGGAACCCACGACCCCGGCGACGTCACCGGCGGACACTTCGACCACCTGCACGTCACCGTTAGGGCCAACTAGCGCCTGGCAGATTCATTCACTCTCTGCACGAAGCGAAGCCGCGGTTGCCTCAACCCAGCGGCGTTGTTTGCGAGTCTCGACGGCACGCCGATGATATTGAGTGCGGACCCATGCCACCGCGTCCTCGGGTGCGGCACCACTCATGGTCGTCAGCAGGGCAAGGGCCGTCCCGGTCCGCCCGATGCCGCCGCCACAGGTGATCTCGACGCGTTGTTCACTGGCACGTTCCCATGCCTCACGCAATGCCGCCGCCGCATCCTCGGTCGAGTCGGGCAGTCGGAAGTCCCGCCAGCGGACCCAGCGATGGGGCCAAGGCCTGGGCGCTGGGTCGCGGCCAAGGAGATAGACCGCGAAGTCAGGGGCGGGCACGTCCCTGCGCCTCTTGCGCGCCCCGGTGCCACGGATGCGTCGCCCATCAGGCAGCTCCACCACGCCCGGTTCGTCGGTCCATACGTCCACACTTCAACGCTAACCGCTGCCCAGCCGACCACCCGACACGGCCGGCGCACCTCGTCAGCATGGACATTTCGAACGCTTCAAACGATTGCTAGCGCCGGTCGGTGTGTGATGGACGTGTTCCCTGACTTCGACGGTCTCGCAGGGATCGGTGACCTGGAACGGGTCATCGGCGCCTTGCTCACGATCGTGCTCATCGTCGCGGTGCTGATGGTGGTCGTCTCGGCGATCTGCTGGGCGCTGGGCGCCTCGCACGGCAACCATTCCCTGGCCTCCAAGGGCCGGGTCGGGGTGCTTGTCGGCGTCGGCGCGGCCGTCCTCGCCGGTGCCGGTGTGGCGTGGGTGAACTGGCTCATCGTCCTCGGCCGCCAGCTCTGACCAAACACTCCAGTATCAGGCCCGCCCCCTTCGGAGGGTGCGGGTCTTCTCATGTCGGTGCGCGCTCAGTGTGTGGCTGGCTCACCTCGCCGCTGAACCAGCCATCTGCTCAGCGAGGGAGTAACCGCCGTGATCGACATCGACCCCAACAGCTCCGGCCTGCCCGGCATCGAACAGCTCCGCACCATCGTCGGCGCCGTGATGACGGTCGGCCTCATCCTGTCCGTCTTGGCGCTGATCGTGTCCGCGATCGTCTGGACCTACGGCGCCAACAGCTCCAACCCGCATCTGTCCGGGCGGGGCAAGCTCGGCGTGCTGATTTCCTGCGGCGCGGCGGTGATCTGCGGCGCCGCGGTGACGCTCGTGAACTTCTTCTGGGACGTCGGCCAGGCCGTCTGAGCCGGCCCGTCACGGCAGGAGATTCGTGATGAGTGTCTGCGATGTGCCGATCATCTCGTCCGTCTGCGACGTGGCCGGCGAAGCGGCCGCGACGGTCGTGGCGGCCCCGTTCGACTGGCTCGCCCAGGCGATGGGCGGCGCGGCCGGGTGGCTGATCGAGGCGATGTGGGCGGTGTTCGACACGACCACGCTGGTCGATGTCACCTCGCCCGGGTTCACCAGCGTCTACAACCTGATCTTCGGCATCGGCGTGTTCCTGGTGCTGGTCTTCTTCTGCCTGCAACTGATCACCGGGCTGATCCGCCGCGACCCGGCCGCGCTGTCCAGGGCGGCGCTCGGCGCGGCGAAATCGGTGCTCGGCGCGTTCGTCGTGGTCACGCTGACCGCGCTCGCGCTGGAAATCGTGGACCAGCTCTGCATCGGCATCATCCAGGCGTCCGGGGAGACCACCGGGACGATGGGCGACAAGATCATTCTGCTCGCCGCCGGCCTGACCGGCATCAACATCGCCGCTCCCGGTGTCGGTGCGATCGTCACGATCTTCCTGGCCGGGCTGATGATCGCCGCCGTCTTCATCGTCTGGTTCTCGTTGTTGATCCGTAAGGCGTTGCTGCTGGTGTCCGTGGTGCTGGCGCCGATCGCGTTCGCCGGTGCGTCCTGGGACGCCACCAAAGGGTGGATCGGCAAATGGGCCGCGTTCGTGATCGCGCTCATCATCAGCAAGCTGGTGCTCGTCGTGATCTTCCTGCTGGCGATCACGCAGATCGCTACCCCGATCGAGGCGGACATCGCCGCGGTCACCGAGCCGATCACCGGCATCGTGCTCATGGGGATCGCGGCCTACGCCCCGTACATGGTGTACCGGTTTGTGTCGTTCATCGGGTTCGACCTCTACCAGCAGATGGGCACCGAGCAGGAGGCGAAGAACGCCCTCAACCGTCCTCTGCCGGTGCCGTCCAAGCCCCAGGGCGGCAGCGAGCCGAAGAAGGTTCTCGATGACCCCCAGGGCGGCGCCCCGCAGGGCGGCGGGTCTGGTGGCGGACCGGGCGGCTCGCCGCCGCGCACCCCGGCGCCAGCCGCGGGCGGTGGCGGCGGCGCGGGCGCGGCGGGGACAGGAGCGGGCGCCGGAGCCGGGGCGGGTG
>NZ_SCOG01000028.1:0-45362 GCF_005502545.1 Microbacterium sp. Beta | reverse complement strand
CCCAGGGACCGAACGCCTTGGTTCCCCAGGTGAACGTCGTGCCGCAGTCGGGGACGGCGTTGTTGAGCTCGCGGTACGCGAAGGCGATCAGGAGCATCGGGACGAAGGCGATGATGAACGCGATCGGAGCCTGCGCCCCCACCGCGAGCACCACGAAGCCGAGCGTCGCCACGAGCGAGTACACAGGTGCTGTCGAGGCGAGACCGATCACGGTCGATCCCCAGAGTCCCAGAGTGCCGGCGGCCAGACCCTTGCCGTCGGGTCGTTCCAGATGAATCGGCGTCGTTGCTGCCATGTCAGAACAGTAGAGCCACAACGGTTCTCGCGTCAACGGCTTTCTCAGACAGCATGAATCCGAAGCAAAGAAGTGGAGCTCACGACGGAATCCGCAGATTCAGCCTCTTTCGAGCATGCCGTCGGCGTGGTCAGCCACCCACTCCATCAGCGGCAGCATGCGCTCCATCAGGTCACGCCCCAGCGGGGTCAGACTGTACTCCACGTGCGGAGGGACGGTCGGAAGGGATTCCCGGTGCACCAGGCCGTCATCGGCGAGCGTCCGCAGCGTCGAGGCCAGCATCTTCTCGCTGATGCCGTCGACCTCCCTGCGGAGGGCGCCCCAGCGGTGGGTGCCGTCGGACAGGCAGGAGAGCACGAGCACTCCCCACTTGCTCATGATGTGATCCAGGACGACACGCGTGCCGCAGTTCTGGTCGAACACGAACGGAGTCGATTCCTTTATCTGCGCGAAACTAACCGTCATGTGGGTACCTTACTTCAAAGTGGGTACCGTCAGATCGGAATGCCGAACACCCGATCGCGGGTTGTCGTGGGTGTCACTTACGAAAGGACCCTCATGACCATCCTCGTCACCGGTGCGACCGGCAACCTCGGCCGCCTCATCATCGCCAGCCTGCTCGAGCGCGGCACCGACCCCCAGTCGATCGTGGCAGGAGCCCGCGACACCGCCAAGGCCGCAGACCTCGGCGTTCGCGTCGCGCACCTCGACTACACCGACCCCGCATCGATCGCGTCCGCACTCGAAGGCGTCGACACGGTCATCCTGGTATCCGGCTCCGAGGTCGGCCAGCGGGTCCCGCAGCACCGGGCGGTCATCGATGCCGCGAAGGCGGCCGGCGTCTCCAAGTTCGTCTACACGAGCGCTCCCAAGGCCACGACGAGCGACCTGATACTGGCTCCCGAACACAAGGCGACGGAAGAGCTCATCGCCGCGGCCGGGTTGCCCGCCGTGATCCTGCGCAACAACTGGTACACCGACAACTATGTCGCGGACCTCGCCCGCGCCGCGGAGACGGGTGTGCTCGCCGCCGGCACGGGAGAAGGGCGGGTGGCTTCCGCGAGCCGCAAGGACTTCGCCGAGGCCGCAGCCGTCGTCGCGCTCGAGGACGGACACGTCGGTGAGGTCTACGAGCTCGGCGGCGATGTCGCCTGGAACTACACCGATCTCGCTGCTGCCATCGCCGAGGTCACGGGACGCGAAGTCGCGTTCGTCGCGCTCGACCACGACGACCAGGTCGCCGCGCTCCGCGAGGCCGGGCTCGACGAGGGGACGGCTGGATTCGTCGCCGCCCTCGACGCCGGCATCAAGGACGGCGCGCTCGCCGATACCGACGGCACGCTCGCTCGCCTCATCGGGCGCCCCACGACCCCGCTCGTCGAGGGACTCCGCGCCGCCTCCGCCTGATCGGCCCCGCAAGACCGAGTGCCGCCGTCCCCCCGGACGGCGGCACTCGGTGGTTCCGTGCCTCAGGAGGTCGCAGGCACCTGAGGGCGTTCAGCTGGCTGCACATGCGCGACCGTGAGGGTGATGCTCTCGTGCCGCAGGCCTCGGGCGTCGAGCAGCGCGTCGACGGCCCCGTGCCCGGCGTGGAGGATGTCACCCGATCTCGCCGTGGACTCGACCCCGAGTGTCGCCTCGACCACCACCCCGCCGTCGGCGACGATCACCGAGACCATGGGCTCATCGTCCTTTCGCGCGCCGATGGCCTCAGCGCCCAGTCGCAACAGCTGAGAGATCACAGATCCCGATCTGTAGACACTGCGCACCCCCGGGGTCGATCGCAGGGTCGCTTCGATCGCCGCAGCGAGTTCCTCGTGCTCCTCCGCCTGCATCACGTCTCCCCCACTCACGTCTCCGCCGCTCACGACGACACCTCTCTGATGTCTCGGATCGCGATGTCGATCGCGACCACGTTCAGTTCGGTGTGCGCGCGAAGGCGACGATCCACTTCGGCTCGAAGTTCGTCCGCGACCTTCGGGATCGGCTGTCCATGCAGCGCGCTCGCATCGATCCCGACGCGGATCGGGGCCCCGGGCCGGGTCACATCGCCCTCCAGCCGGCACCGGCCGATGAGGAGACCGGGAACGGCGTCTTCCGAGGAGCGCACGAGACCGCGAACAGCTCCCTCGGTGATGGCGAGATCCGCCTTCGGATCGGGCGATTCGAAGGGGATGCGGCGTCCGGCCCGCGCATCCATCGCGATGCCGCTCAGAATGCGGTCGACCCAGCTGTCATCGACCTCCGGTTCGGCTGCGGCTTCCGCAGCGAGCAGCTCCGCGCCGAGCCCTCGCAGACGCTCAAGCGCATCCAAGGCCAGCTGACACCCGGGCGACTCGTCGATGGAACGGTCGGCCGGGCGTCTTCCGGCGTCGAGGTAGTCGGTGAGCTCGTCCAGGGTGTGCCCGTCGAGGTCGGTGGGCTCGAGTCCGAGTCTGCGGATTTCAGGCGCGTCCCTGTCGTCGGTCATCGCCACTCCTCCATCCGTACGATCATGTATTTTCTGGCGCGGGCCAGCAGGCCGCGCGCCGTGGAGATCGGGATGTCCAACTGCTCCGAGATCTCCTCATAGGTGTAGCCGCCGATCTCGCGAAGCACCCAGCACTCGCGTTGGGCGTCGGGCAGCTCCCGCAGAGCAGCACCGAGGGCTGCGACACCGGCGCGAGCCTCGACGACCGCGGACGGTGCCGCATGAAGAGGTGCCGGTCGGTCGATCGAGTCGATGTCGACGGCCGGGCGGATCGCACGGATGCGGTCGACCGCCTTCCGGCTGACGATCCGCATCAGCCAGCTCTTGACCTTCGCCGGATCCTCGAGCTCGCCGAACCGCTGCCACGCGACCACGAAGGACTCCTGCACGATGTCATCGACGTCGGCGGAGGCGTTCAATATCCGCTGCGTATAGGCGCGCATCATCGGCGTATACCTGCGTACCAAGACGGCGAACGCCTCGACGTCCCCGTCCATCGCCCGTCCGGCGACGATGCCGTCGTCCGCATCCTCGAGCGCTGTCCGAAAGCGTTCCTTCTCCATCTACCCCACCCCTCGATCCGATCCCCGAAGGAATTCGGAACAGATGCCCCATCGGATCGGATCATGTCTCACCCGCCTGTGAGGGATCGGGGAGAGGCGGTGCGGCCTCTCCCCCGGTCCCGCCTACTTCTTGAACGCGTCCTTCACGTCCTCCGCAGCGTCGCGCACGTTGCCCTTGGCCTGCTCGGCCTTGCCCTCGGCGACGAGCTTGTCATCGTTGATGACCTTGCCCACGGTCTCCTTGGCCTTTCCGGCGACCTTCTCGGCTGTGGCCTTGATCTTGTCTTCAGCGCTCATTTCTTCTCCCTTTCTCGTTACGGCCCCGGGTCTCGGAGCCGTGTCTTGGATGTGGCGACTACTCGCTCGCTGCCACAGCGGTCTCGCCCTCGACGTCGCCCGAGGGGACGTGCACATCGTCGATCGTGACGTTGACCTCGACGAGGTCCGCCCCTGCCAGCTCGACGAGGTCTCGATGGATAGCCGCCCTGACCTCGTCGGCGACCTTCTGCAGGGCGACCGGATACTCGGCGACGATCGTGATGTCGACGGTGATCTGCGCCTCGCCGACCGCGACGGACACTCCCTGCGAGAGGTCGGTCGTGTTGAAGGCATCCCGGATGGCTCCCACCATGCGCGCGGCGCCCCCGCCGAGCGCATGAACCCCGTCGACATCCCGCGCGGCGATGCCGGCGATCTTCGCGACCACCGCATCCTCGATCGTCGTCGTGCCCACTGCAGCCCCCTGCAGCGGTGCTTCGACGTGGATCTCGGGCTGCGTGCCCGGAGTCGTGTTCGCCATCGTGAGCTCCTTCATCCGTGTGCCGCCCGTAAGGGCGCCGGTCGCGGTCAGCGACGCTATGACTAGGACGGATCGCGAGCAGCGGATGTCACAAATCGATCCGAAGAAAGTCGCCGACAACGGATACGATCACTTCACAGTGCACTCCAAGCTTTGAAGTGCAATATTGCACTCTATGAGCGACAGTGCAGAAACCTTGCGGGAACAGCGCAAGCGGGAGACCTCCCGAGCCCTCACCGATGCCGCACGCCGGTTGACCACAGAGAAGGGGTTCGCCGGATTCACGGTCGAGGAGCTGTGCGCCGAGGTCGGAGTCTCGCGGCGCACGTTCTTCAACTACTTCGAGAGCAAGGAGAACGCGGTCTTCGGCTTCGCGACGATCGATTCCCGCCAGGAAGCTCTCGAGGAGGAGTTCGCCACGCAGCGCGGAGACCTCCTCGACGACTTCATCCAGCTGACGATCCGTCGCTTCGAGCTCTTCAACCCGGTCGATGATGCGCCGGCGATGTTCGCCGTGATCGAGCAGGAGCCGCGGCTGCTGAAGGCGGCCTTCGAACAGCTCGCCAAGAACGAGCGCCGTGACCAGACCCTGATCCTCGGTCGCACCGAGGGCGGCGATGATGCCGAACTCCGCGCCGAGGTGGTCGTGCACACCGTCGGCGCGCTCGTGCGCATGAGCATGGACCAGCTCCTGCACCACCAGTCCCCCGAGCCGTTCGCCGATCTCATCGCGCGACGCCTCGACCTCGCCCGCTCGCTCTACGCACCGTCACAGAAAGCCCGTTGAATGTCCGCCACCGCCACGAAGGATGCGCCGTTCCTGCTCACGAAGCGCCGCATCTGGATCATCTTCAGTGCTCTCATCGCGGGAATGCTGCTCTCCAGCCTCGACCAGACCATCGTGTCCACCGCCATGCCGACGATCGTCGGACAGCTCGGCGGCGTCGACCACCAGGTGTGGATCACCACCGCCTACCTGCTCGCCACCACGATCGTGATGCCCATCTACGGCAAGTTTGGCGACGTGCTGGGCCGGCGCAACCTGTTCCTCGTCGCGATCGCACTGTTCACGCTGGCATCCGTCGGCTGCGCGTTCGCCACGGACTTCTGGATGTTCGTCGTGTTCCGCGCCCTGCAGGGTCTCGGCGGCGGCGGCCTGATGATCCTGTCCCAGGCGATCATCGCCGACATCGTGCCCGCCAACGAGCGTGGCAAGTACATGGGTCCCCTCGGGGCGGTCTTCGGCCTCTCGGCCGTGGCCGGCCCTCTCCTCGGCGGCTACTTCGTGGATCACCTGACCTGGCAGTGGGCGTTCTACATCAACATCCCGGTGGGGATCGCGGCCTTCATCATCGCCCTCATCGCCCTCAAGCTCCCGAGCAAGAAGGCCGAGAAGCCGATCGACATCTTCGGGGTCATCTTCCTCTCGATCGCCACGACGTGCCTCATCTTCTTCACCGACTTCGGCGGTGACAAGGAGTTCGGATGGGACTCGCTCGCGACCTGGGCATGGGGTGCCGGGCTGATCGTCGCGGCGACGGCGTTCGTGATCACAGAATCGCGCGTGCAGGACCCGATCATCCCGCTGAGCCTGTTCCGCAACCCGATCTTCGTGAACGCCACCGCGATCGGACTGGTGCTCGGAATCGGCATGTTCGCGGCGATCGGATTCGTGCCGACGTTCCTGCAGATGTCCTCCGGCACCTCTGCGGCGGAATCCGGTCTGCTGATGATCCCCATGATGGTCGGCCTCATGGGCACGTCGATCTTCTCCGGGATCGCGATCTCGAAGACCGGCAGGTACAAGATCTATCCGATCCTCGGCACGATCATCACCGGTATCGCCATGGTCGCGATGACCACACTCTCGGCGTCGACTCCCATCTGGCTGATCTGCGTGTTCCTGTTCGTGTTCGGAGCGGGGCTCGGCCTCATCATGCAGGTCGTGGTGCTGGTCGTGCAGAACGCGGTTCCGGCGGGTGAGATCGGCACCGCGACCAGCACGAACAACTACTTCCGGGAGGTCGGCGCGTCTCTCGGCACCGCGGTCTTCGGCACCATCTTCACCACTCGCCTCACCGAGAACCTGCTCGGGGTCTTCGCCGGCGCCGGCGCATCGCCCGATGCCGCCTCAGAGGCCGCATCGACGATCGACCCTTCCACGCTCAACTCCCTGCCGGACGAGGTGCGCGACGGCATCGTCACCGCGTATGCGGATGCCCTCGCCCCGGTCTTCTGGTATCTCGTGCCGTTCATCGCCCTCGCGCTGCTGCTCTCGCTGTTCCTGAAGCAGATCCCGCTGTCGGACACCGCGGGGCTCGTGGCCAGGGGCGAGGCCATCAGCGGAGAGGAAGCGGAGCGTCTGGAGGCCGAGCAACGAGGCGTCGAATGGTCGGGAGCTGCGGTCGCGTCGCCTGGCGCACCGGAGGAGTCTGACTCGACACCGCCATCTCGATGAACACGCCAGCTCGGTGAACACGGCGGCCCCTGCCCCCTCTGGAGCAGGGGCGGCCTTCTGTCAAGGGGCTCCCCTTCCGGGCCGCGATCGAGCATTCTTCAGCGTGGGGACAGCTAGGAGAATGATGGAGCACGATCCATACCTGAGGTTCACGCTGGTGGAGGCCAGTGAGACAGACTGGGCCATTCACGATCTGCAGTACCCGGAGAACGACCACCGGCGGGTGGTCTGCACGATCTTCGAGGACGCCCCGACCGAGGTCGAGGTGCTGTGGCGGCGCGACCTTCCTCTCGCCTTGCGATACTCCTCACCCGAAGACGTCCTCGAGGCCGTACGCAGGTTCCAGGAGACATCGCGCGCCACGCGTCCGATCCCCATCCCGCACCTTCCCCCAGCGCGCGGCTCGAAAGGACTCCGAGGGTGACACCGGCGACGCGCCCCGGAATCTCCGTATGGCCGCCGCCCGCTGCGCTGCGCCAAACTGACGGGCAGCCGGCCGTCCCCACTTCCGGCGGTCAGGAGCCCCCATGTCGACACCCGCGATGACGTCACCCTGGAGGAGGTTCTGGGAGAAAGGCGGCTGGTGGCGCGCACTCGTCCTCGCGGCCGTCTACTTCATCCTCTACGATCTGCTGTCCCTCGCCTTCACCCCGCTCGCCCTCCAAGTGGACGATCCGAGCGGCGCATCCGCAGTCGTCGTCTACTACGTCCTGCCGCTCGTCGTCGGCGGCCTTCTGCTCGTGGGCTTCATCGCCTCGCTCGGGTGGTGGAAGGAGGTCTTCGGCCCGCAGCCGATCCGAGGCCGGGGGTGGATGTGGATCGCGATCGTCGTCGTGCTGCTGTTCAACATCCTGCGTTTCGCGACCATCGACTACGGTGACGTCGGCCTCGACGTCGTGGCCACCTGGCTCCTCGCCGGACTCCTGATCGGATACGCCGAGGAAGTGCTCACCCGCGGCCTCGTCGTGAACCTCGCCCGCAAGGCCGGATACCGCGAGATCGTGGTCGCGGTGATCTCCGCGACCGTGTTCGCCGGTCTCCACGCCGGGAACCTCCTGAACGGGCAATCGGTGTTCGCGACCGCGTTCCAGCTCGTCTACACCTTCGCGTTCGGCATCCTGATGTACCTCGCCCTCCGCGTCACAGGGACGATCCTCGCGCCGATCCTGTTGCACGCCAGCACGGATCCGAGCATCTTCCTGCAGACGGCGCACCCCGCCGAAGGCGCGCTCACAGCCATCGCCGGCTTCGGGAACATCGCGGTCATCGTGACCGGATTCGTCCTGATCTACTTCATCCGCGGACGAGTGGGCGACGCGAAGCCGACGTTCCCCCAGGAGTATGCAGCGTGAGCGCCCCATCACTGAAGGTCACCCCGCGCGTCTGGATCGGGCTCGCCATCTTCGTGATTCGGGGAGCGCACGAACGCAACCCCTCGGCCGGAGCTGTGGCTACCTGACGCGAGCTCGGCGACGGTGCCGGTACTCGTCGATCTCGTCGTGCCGAGACGGCGCATCCCGCCGCAGCGCTAGCGCTCACCCCTCGGCAGTGATGTCGCCCGGCAGCCAGGTGCCGTCGAAAGCCGCTTCCGTCGGACCGTAGAGGCGCAGGTACACGAACCAGCCTCTGCCCGGGATCGTCTTGACCCACTGCTCCTCTCCCGTAGCCGGCTGCTCGGGCCCGAACCGGAGCACGTGGTCGAGGCCCTGATCGGTCGCGCCCGAAAGCTCGAACATCGATCGCAGGGCTGCTCTGCTCTGGTCGGTCGCAATCTGGCTGCGAGTGACGGCGTCGTACACGGTGACGGACCAGAACAACCGCGCCGGGACCGGGGCAGGGATGCGAAGCGTGTACTCCCGACCACCGTCGAGGTACACGCCGTCGCTGTCTCGGCCACTGAACCAGTAGAGAGAACCTCCGCCGGGCACTCGCCGGAACATGGCGGGTGAGCTCGCGATGGCCTGGTAGAACCAGGTCTCCCGAGCATCGACATCGGTTCTTCCGCCGATCTCGAACGCGGCGTTCTCCGGGCGGAGGGTGACCCATTCCCAGTATCGGTCGGGCCAGACCGTGCGGTCGGGTCGACGGTCGGCGAGCGACTGCACGCGCAGCTGTGCATCGGCTTCGACGGCGGCGCGCGCAAGGATGTCCTGCATCCTCTCGTCGGGTGCGAACTCGCGACCGCGTTCAATGCCGAGCACGGCGAGCTCCGACTCGTATGCACGGTCGTCCGGCCGTTGCGGCTCGTCCTGGAGGGCACCGTGGAGCACGCGCCAGTAGTCGAGCGTGCCCTGGAGCACCGCCGGAGAAGTGTCCTGCGGTCGGCCGGACATGTCGATCCATGTCGGGGTCTCCCAGCTGACCGAGTCGTCGAGGGGGTGTACAGCGGTCATCTGCAGCAACTCGAGCGCTCCCCGCACATCGCCTTCGCGGGGGATGCCGCGCAGTCCGGCGACCACCTTGAACGTCTGGGCCTGCGCGACGAGGTAGCCGTCGGGGACATCGCCGGTGTGCCCTGGCGGCAGGATGAGATAGGAGCCTCCCCTGCCACCGTCGCGACCGGGGATGCCGACATCGGTGATCCAGCTCTGATCGAAGTTGAGGACCGCACCGATGACGGGGCCTGCGGGGATCTCGATCACCACGGGACCGATGTGCAGGTCGAGCAGGATGCCGCCGTACGGAGTATCGGAGTTCAGCGTGAAGCCGACCTGCTCGGGGCGGGTGTCCATGTAGCCGAAGACGCGGTTCGGGACCACGCCGACCGGAGCCTGCCCCGTGAAGATCATCGCTCCCGACACCAGCGGGAAGAAGTGCTTGTAGCACTGGACCGCACGCATCAGATCGGCGGCGTCGTAGGCGGCGGACACGGTGGCGTCATCCGGGTAACCGCCATCGAATCGATACTCGTTCATGTGGGTCATCGCAGGTCTCCTCGAGGTGCTGATCCGATCGACATCGCGGGGAGCACCTCTGCTGTCCATCCGCAGGTTCCGGCTGCCTCAAGTGTCGAGAACACTGTATCGCTCGGGACCCTTCATATCGGAGTATTCGTTCAGAGGCGGTCATCCGGAGAACCATGGGAACGGTCATGCTCGCACGGGCGATCCTCGGTGGCGACGCGGCACTCTCCGTGCTCGGCCGCCCTCCTGCTGGGGGCAGGTTCCGGCGGCTCGACAACCGCTTCTACCGTCCACTCACCGCGGTTCTCGGTGTCTTGTTCTGGTTGGCCGCTCGGGAGCGGCACGGGCGATAGCCGAGCGCTCCCGGACGAGCGTCGCTTGGGAACACGCGAGAGCCGACCGACGTCACGATAGCTGGCCCGCCTCTGGCCAGTCCGTGACGACGACCGTCCCCATCGTGCGAGACGCTTCGACGATCTCGTGGGCCCGACGCATCGTCGCGGCGTCCAGCGGAGTGAGGTGGGTTGTCAGCGTTGTACGGAGAGTTCCTGCGTCGACCAGCTTCGCGACGCTCTCCAGGAGGTCGTGCTGGTAGTGGTCGGAGGGATCGGTGACGGGTCTCGTGAACATGAGCTCCCAGTGCCAGGTCACGCTCTTCGCCTTGAGCGCGTCGATGCTGCCGCCGGTTTCATCGATGGAGACGACCTATCCGCGCGGACGGATCACGTCGGCGATCGCCCTGACGTTGCCGGGTGTGAACGAGGTGAACACGTAGTCGACGCCGGCGGGGGCGAGCGCCGACACCTCGCCGGCGAAGTCACGGCCGACGACGTGGTCGGCCCCCATCTGACGCACCCACTCCGCCGTCTCCGGGCGCGAGGCCGCGGCGATGACCTCGAGACGCGTGAGGGCCTTCGCGAGCTGGATGATCAGCGAGCCGACGCCTCCTGCCGCGCCGATCACCAGGAGCACTCCTCTGCTTTCGCGGGTGAGCGCCAGGCGGTCGAACAGGCTCTCCCACGCGGTGATGACCGTCAGCGGCAGTGCGGCCGCCTCTGCGACCGACAGCGTGCGAGGAGCATGTCCGACGATGTTCTCGTTCACCAGGTGGAACCGCGCGTTCGTGCCTGAGCGATCGATCTGCCCGGCGTAGAACACGCGATCCCCCACGGCGAAGCGGGTCGACTCCTCGCCGACGGCGACCACGACCCCTGCGGCGTCGTAGCCGAGACGTGCCATCACCGCGCCGACGACACGCGTCGCGCCTGCGGTCCGTCTCGGCACTCCGCCATACCCTCAGGGACATGACCGTCGAGGATCCGGAACCGGCCCATCGCGACCGTGCGCACCGCTCCGCACTCGCCGTCACCCTCTGGTTGCTCGTTCCGTTGCTCGTCGTCGCGGCGTACGTCGCGCAGATCCTCGAGTCGTTCAGCGCCGTCGGCTGCGAAGGCGATTGCGACCTGGCACTCGCTTTCGGCGCCCGCGCCGTCTTCCCGTGGGCGGTCGCTGCCTCGGTCATCGCGGCGATCGTGGCCGCGTTCATGCTCCGGCATCGGAGAAAGCCCGCCTACTGGGCTCCCCTGCTCGGCGTGGTCCTCGTGCTGGTGTCGGCCATCACCACCAGCGCCGTCTTCCAAGCCGGGCTTGCCCCCATGTACGCGCGCAACGACAGGATCGCGAACGGTGAGGTTCCCGCCGAGACGACTCCGCCACTCCCCGACCCCGTCGGGGGCTGGGAGGCGAGCGTCGATGGAGCGACGTTCTTGTCGTTCAGTCCCGACGGGACCGTCACGGGCAGCGACGGGTGCAACGATCTGAGCGGCCGCTGGTCGCAGGATTCGGCGGGAAGGATCGAGCTGGAGACGCTCCTCCCCCAGACGGAGAACACCTGCGACGGCGTCGACGCATGGCTCGGCCGAGGGCGATCCGCGGACATCATCGATGGCTACATGTACGTCAACGGCGCCGCGGGTTCGCCGATCGGCGGACTCCAACCGGGGCGCCAGTCCCGCGACTGAGCTTCGACGCGCTGCCCCCGTGAACGACGAAACCCCCGGGAATCCGGGGGTTCTCATCTGTAGCAGGAGCGGGGCTTGAACCCGCGACCTCACGATTATGAGTCGTGCGCTCTAACCAGCTGAGCTACCCTGCCGCGAGGCATCCGTCCGCGTGAGAAGAATGCTTGCGAGCCCCGAGTCAGGATTGAACTGACGACCCCTTCCTTACCATGGAAGTGCTCTGCCACTGAGCTATCGGGGCGTGCTGCCCCTCGCGGGGCAACCGTACGAGAATACCATTACTGTGGCGTCCTCATGAAATCGAGCCGGTCACTCCTCCGCGGTCAACGACGATCGACCGGCGTTCGCCTTGAGCCACGGCATCGGGTCGATGGTCGTTCCGTTGACGATGAGCTCGAAGTGCAGGTGCGCGCCGTAGGAACGACCCGTGTTGCCCGTCTTGCCGACGATCGTTCCGACCTTGACGGTGTCGCCGGCCTTGACGTTGAGGGAGCCGTACTGCATGTGCGAGTAGTGGCTCGTGATGACCTGGCCGTCGATGACGTGGTCGATGTAGACCGTGACCCCGAAGGCCCCGCCCTGCTCTGTGGCGATGCGGACAGTGCCGTCGGCGATGGCCTGGATCGGCGCACCGTTGCCCGGCACGAAGTCGATGCCCTCGTGGAGGCGGCCGCTGCGCATCCCATAGCCGTAGCTCATACCGACACCGACGAGGAACGGCCACTGGATGGCGGCGTCGGGGTCGTTCGTGAAGATCTCACCCGAGTAGTTGATGCCCTGTTCGGCGGCGACCTCGGCGAGCGAGACCGTGCTGAAGTCATCGGAGCGGGAGAGCGGGACGCTCTCGACGCCGGACGGTGCGACGAAAGCCTGGATCTCGGCCTCGGCCTCGTCCTTCGAGTCGGCGGCAGCAGCCGAGACCAACGACATGGATGCGGCCGAGCCTCCCCGCACACCGGCGACCGCCTCCGCGGGGAGCGTCATGGACACCGCGAGAAGCCCTGCGAGGCTCATCACACCGACGGTCGCTCCGACCGTGACCACCTTGCGGAGGTTGCGGGGGCGACGAGGGGCCACATGCGAGGGGACGACAGACTCAGCGTCCGAACTCGCTGCGGACGGCGAGCGCTCAGCCGTGGAAACCGTCGGAACCGCACCTGTCGCGCGGAAGGCACGGGAAGCGCGCTCGAACGCGTCGGCTTCGACCGCCGGTCCATGCCCGGCCTCACCGGTTTCGCGGACCGGAGCCGCAGGAGCCTCGACCGGCTCCGAGGCGACAGGAACCGCGGGAACATCGGCGATCACCGGCTCCGAGTTCGTGGCGACGAAAGGCTCGATCAGCGCTTCCGTGACCACCTCGTCGGGTGCCGGCCGCTGACGGGCGGCGCGTCGGGAAAGGGGGGCGACAGCAGCGAGGGCGACGGCAGTGGAATCAGCGGCAGAAAGGGGTGCCGTCGGTCCCGCCGCGGGGGCCTCGGAGGCCGCAGTGCGGAGTCGGCTGGATCGGCGCGTGGGCGCAGAGGCAGCCTGGGAGTTCTCGAGGGGCAAAGCGTTTCTCTCGGTCGTGCGTCGTGCTCGGGGGCGCAAACTTTGACTTTCACCTTCGGGTGATGAAAGTAACGATCGGGTAAACCCTACCGTGACCAGGCTGAGAATGCCATGAATCGTTCACGGATTCTCCGCGAGGATCGCGAGCAGTCGGGCGTGCACATCGACTCCTCCCGCCACCAGCATCGGGCGCGGGGAGTCGACATCCGTTCGGGACACCACGCCTCCGGCTTCCTCGACGAGGAGCGCACCGGCGGCGAAGTCCCAGGGGCGAAGGCCCCGCTCGAAGTAACCGTCCAGTCGCCCCGCAGCGACGAAGGCCAGGTCGAGTGCGGCCGCGCCCATACGTCGCACATCGCGAGCCATCGGCATGACCCGCGCCACGGTCGCGATGTCGCCTTCGTGGGTGGCGGGGTCGTAGCCGAAGCCCGTGGCGAGGAGAGCGCCGGCCGGGGTCGTGTCCGTCACCGCGAGACGAATGCCGTTCGACCAGGCGCCATGACCTCGCGCCGCTGAGAAGGTCTCTCCCAACGCCGGGGCGTTGACGGCGCCGGCGAGCGCTTCCCAGCTCTCGGGATCGGGTTCCCCGCGGACCGCGCCGATGCTCACGTTGTACGCCGGGATGCCGTACGCGTAGTTGACGGTGCCGTCGATGGGGTCGACGATCCAGGTGATCCCGCTGCTCCCCGCTTCGGCCCCCGTCTCCTCCCCGAGAAAGCCGTCGTCAGGCCGCGCCGCGCGCAGACGCGAACGGATGAGCGCTTCGACCTCTCGGTCTGCGTCCGTGACGATGTCGGCCAACGACGACTTGGTCGCCGCCAGGCGCACCCCTTCCTGTCGTCGAAGTCGCGCGAGCTGCCCTGCTTCCTCGGCGATCTCGGTCGCGAGGTCGCGGAGTTCGAGTTCCAGCGTCACTGTTCGGGCTGCCGGGGCGCGGGCGGCGGCGGCGGGAAAGCCTGCGAAGCCTCCTGCGGGGAGGCCGGAGTCTGCGTGGCCGGAGTCTGCGTGGCCGGGGCAGGGGGCACCGGGTGCTCGCCCGGAGTCGAAGGCGCGGGCTCTGCGGGCTGCGAGAACTGCGGCGGCGCGAACTGAGACGCAGCGGGCTGCGGCGGCGCAGGCTGCGGCGAGACGGGCTGCGGCACGACGGGGAACGCCGAGGCGGGCGCTTGCGGGAGTGCCTGCTGGGGCGGGGCGATCGTTGGGTACCCGGTGTAGTAGGCGTTCCAGTCGGGCGATGCATCGGGCAGCGCCGGAAGCGGGGTGATGCCATCGGCGTAGGTCGGCCACGACGGCGCCGACGCGACGGCACGGTTGGCCGGGGTCTTCTTCTTCGGCGCGAAGAGCGCATTGAGCAGCGGGATCAGCGTGGTACCGACGGCCACGAGGATCGTCAGTGCGACCACGATGCGCCAATACAGCTCGCCGTAGTGGAACGTGTGGGGGAAGGCGAGGAAGAACACGAGCATGCCGACGAGACTGACGAGGAAAGTGACCGTCACGATGTAGATCACTCGGGTGAAGGTCGTGACGTATCGCCGCGCTGCCGGCGTGAACAGGCGCACGTGCAGCAGGGCCAGCTGGAGGATGCCGATCACGAGGAGCAGCTGGAAGAAGCGCTCGGCGCCGAAGTAGAACCCGTCCTCCGGGAGCCAGATCTTCACGGCGCCGACGAGGAGAGCGACGATCCAGCTCACCATGCTCGCCAGCTGCAGCCAGTCGGGGCGGTTCGGCGCCAACCCGGCCTCGAGGATCGCGATTCCCGCGAACGCCGCCAGCAGCAGGATCGTGAGGAACGCACGACCGATCAGACCGTCTTGGTCACCGATGAGCACCCAGATGACGCACACGAGGGCCGCGGCGATGAGAGCGCCGATGGCGATCCACAGGGAGCCCCTGATCAGCAGCGACATGTTCTTCTTCTCACCCTGCGGTCGATGCGTGGTGATGTCCGGCTGGGACATGGCGTTCCTCTCGTCGAGCGGCGATGCCTTCATCCTGCCATGCGCGCCGACGGTTGCCAGGGGTTCTACCCCGTCGCGGGAAGTCTGTCGACCCTTCAGGTCTGGGGAGGAGAGGTCAGCCGGTCTTCTTCGCCGACGCCGCAGCGAACGCCGCGACCCTCGCCTGCGCGTCGGCTGTCTCGAGGGCGGCACCGATCGAGCGCGCCTCTTCGCTCAGCTGCTCGACGAAGGAGCGTTCCGGCTGCTCGCGCACCAGCCTCTTCGCCTGACCGTAGGCGTCGGCGGCGCCCGCCAGCCAGAAGCGTGCGACCTCCTCACCGCGCGCTCGCACACGCTCCGCCTCCGCGGCGGCGTCCTCACCCTCGACGGCCTCGGCGACGAGTCCCCACTCGACGGCCTCCGCTGCGGTGAGCAGCCGATCCTGCAGGACGAGCTGCAGGGCACGGCGCTGGCCGACGGCACGAGCGAGCTGAGCGGAGACCGACAGGTCTGGGGTCAGACCGATGTTCGCGTACAGGCTGCCGAGCTTCGACCGCGAGCCCACGACGGCGTAGTCGCTGCACAGCAGGATGCCCAGGCCACCTCCCGCGGTCGTGCCGTGGGCCGCGGCGACGACAGGCACCGCTGATTCCGTCAGCGAGCGGATGCCGGAGTTGATGACCCCGGCGAGCGCGGTGATCTCCGCACCGGACGCGCCCATGGTCGTCGCCATGTCGATCACGTCCCCTCCCGCGCAGAACGCAGGACCCGCGGCATCGATGAGGATCGCCTTCACGTCGGTGCGCGACGTGGCCTCGGCCGTCGCGTCCTTCCAGGCGTGCGCCAGGTCGGCGTTGAACGCGTTGAGCCGAGCGGGCCGGTTCAGTGTGAGCCGAGCCATCCCCTCTTCGACGGCGAACAGGATGGCGTCAGTCATGGCTTCTCCTTCGAGCACAGAACGTGTCGCACCAGCGTAACCGCGATCAGACCCGCTCCCAGACCTGCGAGACGAAGCTCTCCATGCGCCGGCGCGTGCCGTCGAGACGGAAGTCGACCTGACCGGGCGACCTGACCTCGTTCGGTGCGAGCGGGTGCGCGAGGCGCACGTTCTCGTGGCAGGAGAGGTCGGCGCACATGTAGGTGCCGAACGAATCCCCCCGCTTGCCCGCTTCGCCTGCTCGACGGGCGGAGAGGAGGGCGACCTGGTTCCCCGGCTGCATCGTGTGGCAGATGTTGCACATGCCTGACCTCGCGCGACCGGGGTCCGTCGCACGCAGCACCACCCCGATCACCTCGTCGCCGTGCGGGATCAGCACATAGCCGCGACGGCTCGCACCGGGGTCCTGCCAGGCGAAGAAGTCGAGGTAGTCCCAGTCGACGAGCAGGAAGTCATGAGGCATCTCCATCAGACGCAGCTCGTCATCGTCCGCATTGACGAACGATGCCCGGACTTCGGCTTCGGTGAGCGGTCGCATCGCTCCAGTCTAGGAAACCGTTCGCGGGGCGGGGCCGCGTCACAGTCGACGCGTCGTGACCATCCCGAACACCGTCTCGAACACCTGCACGGCGAACACGGACGCCCAGACGGATGCGGCGAGGAGAATGGCGACCTGGATCGCGATCGTGACCACGAGCGGTGCCAGAATCCTTCCGCCCCGCCGACGGATCACCACGTGGCGGCCGATCACATAGACAAGCGAGGACAGGAAGGCCCACGCCCAGGGGAAGGGACGAACGAACCCCCGCGCTGCGAGCTCTCGGGCATCCAGGGCGGCGAACCACACGGAGAGCCCGTAGACCGCCCAGCCCGACAGCGTCAGGACCAGGTACCACGGCGTGAGGAAGGCGTTGAACTCTGCAGCGATGAACTTGTCCACGTCGAGTGACGACGAGCCATCCAGCGGCACGACCGCGAGTACCTCGAACATCCCCTGTTGCATCTGCACGAGATAGCCGATGGCCGCGATCGTGCTCAGCACCGGGAGGAGCACGATCAACCAGACCCATGTGGTGTTCGCGGTGGTCCCCTGAGGGACCGGCAGGTACTCCGGTGAGGTCGCCACGACCGGCGCTTCCTCACCCCACCGTGAACCGTCCCACCACCGCGTCGAGCCCTGGGCATCGGTGTACCAGCCTGCGGGCGCGGTCACGATCGAATCCGGACGTCGGAATGGGCACGAGTCTTCGGCGGCATGGACCACCCTATTCACGGGGAGGGTCACACCAACGAGAGAAGCCCTCGCAGTGATCGCGTGGGCCTTCGATCTCTGCGCTTCTCCGCAGAGGTGGTGGTGGCGAGTGAGGGATTCGAACCCCCGAATGCAGTGCAGTCTGATTTACAGTCAGATCCCTTTGGCCGCTTGGGTAACTCGCCAGAGCGCACCCGTCCGACTTGAACAGCCAACCGGGGGCACGAGAGACAAGCATACCTGTCCGAGGCGGGTGCAAGAAATCGAAACGTCAGCTGCCGCTCACGCCCCGCCCCGAGTCGGCCAGAGACTCCGGAGTCCGCAACAGACCGCCCTCTGCGCGGCAGGTCGCAGCGGCGATATCCATGGCTCGCAGCAGGAGCACGCGCCACTGCGCCAGGTCGGACGGCGACGCCGAGACCAGGCCCTCGGAGACCGCCGCGAGTGTCGCGTCCCCTGCCCCGACGGTGTCGATCACCGCACCGGGAAGCTGGGCGATGGGCGCGGAGACGACACCGGCGTCCGCATCGATCGTGGCGCCTTCCGCTCCCGCGGTCGCCAGTACGGCAGCGGCTCCGAGGCCTCGAAGGCGCGCCCGCAGGGCATCCAGGTCCCCGTCGTAGAGGATCGCCGCATCATCCGCGCCGACCTTGACGACGGCCGCCGACGTCGCGAGCCGCTCGAACCCGCGGACGAACTCCTCGCGATCGCTGAGCATCCCGGTGCGCGGGTTCGGGTCGACGGCGATCCTCGCATCGCCCAGAGCCTCGACCAGGGCATCGACCTCTGCCGGCACATCGAAGGGGAAGCAGCTGATGGCGACGAGCGCGGCGTCGGAGATCGCCTGACGCGCCTCGTCGGAGTATCGGATGCTGCGCTTCTGCGCCGCCTCGTTGAACACGTACTGCGGCTCGCCGTTCGACGCGCGCTGTACGACGGCACGAGAGGAGCCGTGCGGGGCCTCGCTCGCGATCAGACGCACCCCGTGATCCCCGAGGTACTCGCGGATGTGGGCGCCCGCTTCATCGTCACCGACCATCGCGATCAGCGTGGTGTCGACCCCCAGCCGACGAAGGCCGACGGCCACGTTCAGCGCAGCGCCGCCGACGAGCTCGCGCACCCCCGCATCATCACGGATCTCATCGATCAGGGCATCGCCGATCACGACCACGGAACCGGCAGCAGAAGTCTCGTTGCTCACCCGCTGACACTATCGCGGTGTCGGGACGCCCTGACAACACCGCGATCCTCTCGCGTCCCGACGCCGGAGGACAGTACGGTGTGGCCATGAACGCCCGCCTCGCCGGCATCGCCGTGGCCCTCTCACTCCTCGTCGCCCTCACGGCGTGCACTCCGCAGGCCGACGCCGGAGGAGGGGCCTCAGCGCCCCCTGTAGCGAGCGACGCGCCCAGCCCGGACTCGACCAGGACGGAGGGGCCCGGAACGCCCTCCCCCGCGCCCACCGCCAAGCCCGTCACGCTCCCGACCGACTGCCGTGCGATCCTGTCGGAGTCCGTACTCGCCGAGCTCGGAGACATCCCGCTCAACGACGCCGCCTTCGGACCCTCGGGCGTGGGTGCGGACGGCGCCCTCACCTGCAATTGGGCCGACCCGCGCGCAGACACCACGAGGCTCACGACCACCATCTCGCGGATGAACCGCGGTCCCGCGCTCGACATGCTCAATGCACTCGCCGACGACGAGGGCTTCTCCTGCTTCACGCCGGACGGCGGCACCCGATGCGAGAAGACCTGGCCCAACGAGCAGTATCCCGTGACGGACGGCCGCACCCTGTTCTGGCGTGACGACGTCATGATCGACACCCGCTACTCGAACCTGGCGCCGACCGGTTACACCTCGAGCATCATCGAGCACATCTTCGACTGACCCCGCCGCGCCGGAGCCCCCGTCGACGGCATGGCGTGAAACCCGGGCACGAAGAAGGCCCCAAGGCGAACCCTGGGGCCTTCTTCGTCACTCAGCACTCAGTTGTGTCGCGACTTCGTCGCTCGACAACCTCAATCGGCTCGGCCGGACGAGCAAGCTCGCCGGCTCTCGCCTCAATCAGTTGTAGGTGCCGGGGGTGATGTCGTCCGTCGAGAACGCGTCGAAGTCGACGTAGCCGAAGTCACCATCGGCGTACGCACCGTCGGATGCGAAGATCCGGTTCGGGTAGCGCTCGCTCTTGGCTTCCTCTGTGGCCTCGACCGTGACGTCGCGGTACTTCGAGAGACCGGTTCCGGCGGGGATGAGCTTACCGATGATGACGTTCTCCTTGAGACCGACCAGCGGGTCGCGCTTGCCCTGCATCGCAGCCTCGGTGAGCACGCGGGTCGTCTCCTGGAAGGAGGCGGCCGACAGCCACGACTCGGTCGCGAGCGACGCCTTCGTGATACCCATCAGCTCCGGACGGCCGGACGCGGGGCGCTTGCCCTCTGCCACAGCCTCGCGGTTGATCGACTGGTAGCGCTTGAGGTCGACCATCTCACCCGGGAGCAGGGTCGTGTCGGCGTGATCGACGACGGTGACCTTGCGGAGCATCTGACGGACGATGACCTCGATGTGCTTGTCGTGGATCGGCACACCCTGCGAGCGGTACACGCCCTGGACGCCGCCGACGAGGTAACGCTGCACCTCGCGAGCACCCATGACGCGCATGATCTCCTTGGGGTCGAGCGTGCCCACCAGGATCGGCTGACCGACCGTGACGTGCTGCCCGTCCTCGACGAGAAGCGTGGCACGCTTCAGCACCGGGTAGATGACGGGCTCGTCGCCGCTGTCGGGCGTGAGGATGACCTTCTTGCCCTTGTCGGTCTCGTCGATCGCGATGCGGCCGTCGGCCTCGGCGATCGGCGACGCGCCCTTGGGGGTACGCGCCTCGAAGAGCTCCTGCACGCGGGGCAGACCCTGCGTGATGTCATCCGCCGATGCCGAACCACCCGTGTGGAAGGTACGCATCGTCAGCTGGGTACCGGGCTCACCGATCGACTGGGCCGCGATGATGCCGACGGCCTCGCCGATGTCGACGGTCTTTCCGGTCGCGAGCGAACGGCCGTAGCACTGTGCACACACACCGACGGCGGAGTCGCAGGTCAGGACCGAGCGCACCTTGATGGTCTCGACACCCAGAGCGACGAGCTTGTCGATCAGCACGTCACCGACGTCCTCACCGGCTTCGGCGAGAACCTCGCCCTTGCTGTCGACCACGGCCGAGGCCAGCGTACGGGCGAACACCGAGTTCTCGACGTTCGCGTCGCGCACCAGCTCACCCTGCGAGTTCGGAGCGGCGATCGGGAGCTCGAGGCCCTTCGACGTGCCGCAGTCCTCTTCGCGGATGATGACGTCCTGCGAGACGTCCACCAGACGACGGGTCAGGTAACCCGAGTCGGCGGTACGCAGAGCGGTGTCGGCGAGACCCTTACGGGTACCGTGCGTCGCGATGAAGTACTCCGCCACCGACAGACCCTCGCGGTACGAGGAGATGATCGGACGCGGGATGATCTCACCCTTGGGGTTGTTCACCAGACCACGCATACCGGCGATGTTCCGGATCTGCAGCCAGTTACCACGAGCACCCGACGACACCATGCGGTTGATGGTGTTGTCCTCGGGGAAGTTCGCCTTCATGGCGGCCTGAACCTCGTCGGTGGCCTCGGTCCAGATCTTGATGAGCTCCTGGCGACGCTCAGAGTCGGTCGTCAGACCCTTCTCGTACTGCGACTGGACCTTCGCGGCCTGCTTCTCGTAGCCCGCGACGATCTCCGCCTTGTTCGGCGGCGTGAGGATGTCGCTCAGGGCGACGGTCACACCGGAGCGCGTTGCCCAGTAGAAGCCGGCGTCCTTGATGCGGTCCAGCGACGCAGCCGTCTCGACCTTGGGGTACTCCTCGGCCAGCTTGTTGACGATCTGCGACAGCTTGTTCTTGTCAGCCTGCTCGCGGACGAACGGGTAGCCCTTCGGCAGCGTGTCGTTGAAGATCGCCTGACCCAGCGAGGCGTCGACGAGACCGTGACGCTCGTAGCCCTCGGGGGCTTCGCCCTCGAGGAACGTCAGGCCGGGGATGCGGATGCGGATCTTCGCCTGCAGGTCGAGGGAGCCCTCGTCCTTGGCCAGGATCGCCTCGCCCACCGAACCGAATGCACGGCCCTCGCCGGTCGCGCCTTCCTTGACCGTGGTCAGGTGGTGCAGACCGATGATCATGTCCTGCGAAGGCAGGGTGACCGGGCGGCCGTCCGACGGCTTCAGGATGTTGTTCGACGCGAGCATCAGCACGCGGGCCTCGGCCTGAGCCTCGACCGACAGGGGCAGGTGGACAGCCATCTGGTCACCGTCGAAGTCGGCGTTGAACGCCGCGCAGACGAGCGGGTGCAGCTGGATGGCCTTGCCCTCGACGAGCTGGGGCTCGAACGCCTGGATGCCCAGACGGTGCAGGGTGGGTGCACGGTTGAGCAGCACCGGACGCTCGCGGATGATCTCCTCGAGCACGTCCCAGACCTCGGGACGGGTGCGCTCGACGGCACGCTTGGCGGCCTTGATGTTCTGCGAGTGACCGAGGTCGATCAGACGCTTGATGACGAACGGCTTGAAGAGCTCCAGAGCCATCTGCTTGGGCAGACCGCACTGGTGCAGCTTGAGCTGCGGGCCGACGATGATGACCGAACGGCCGGAGTAGTCGACACGCTTTCCGAGCAGGTTCTGACGGAAACGACCCTGCTTACCCTTCAGCATGTCGCTGAGCGACTTCAGGGCACGGTTGCCGGTACCGGTGACGGGGCGACCACGGCGACCGTTGTCGAACAGTGCGTCCACGGCCTCCTGCAGCATGCGCTTCTCGTTGTTGACGATGATCTCGGGGGCACCGAGGTCGATCAGACGACGAAGACGGTTGTTGCGGTTGATCACGCGGCGGTACAGGTCGTTCAGGTCGGAGGTCGCGAAGCGGCCACCGTCGAGCTGGACCATCGGGCGCAGCTCCGGCGGGATGACCGGGACGACGTCCAGGACCATCGACGCCGGGCTCATCCCGGTCTCGAGGAACGAGCTGACGACCTTCAGGCGCTTGATCGCACGGATCTTGCGCTGGCCCTTGCCCTCGGAGATCTGCAGACGCAGGTTCTCCGCCTCGGCCTCGAGGTCGAACGCCGCGAGACGACGCTGGATCGACTCGGCACCCATGTAGGCCTCGAAGTACTGACCGAAGCGGTCCTGCAGCTCGTGGAAGACGTCGTCCTCCGGACGGAGTGCGCCGACCTCGAGCGTGCGGAAGTCCTCCCACACGCGCTCCAGCTTCAGGATCGCCTCGTCGGCACCCTTGCGGATGAGCGACATCTCCTTCTCGGCGGCGTCCTTGACCTTCTTCTTGGCGTCGGCCTTGGCACCCTCCGCCTCGAGAGCAGCGAGCTCCTCCTCCAGCTTGGCCAGGCGCTCCGCGATCTTGGCGTCGCGGCGGTCGCCGAGCGTCTTCAGCTCGAGACGGATGTTGTTCTCCTGCGTGCCCAGGTCGCGGTGACGAGCTTCCTCATCGACCGAGATGACCATGTAGGCGGCGAAGTAGATGACCTTCTCGAGGTCCTTCGGTGCCATGTCGAGCAGGTAGCCCAGGCGCGAGGGCACGCCCTTGAAGTACCAGATGTGGGTGACGGGAGCGGCGAGCTCGATGTGACCCATGCGCTCACGACGGACGGAGCTCTTGGTGACCTCCACGCCGCAGCGCTCGCAGACGATGCCCTTGAAGCGGACGCGCTTGTACTTGCCGCAGGCGCACTCCCAGTCGCGGGACGGGCCGAAGATCTGCTCTCCGAAGAGACCGTCCTTCTCCGGCTTGAGGGTGCGGTAGTTGATGGTTTCGGGCTTCTTGACCTCGCCGTAGGACCACGCGCGGATGTGGTCTGCGGTCGCCAGGCCGATGCGAAGCTCATCGAAAGTTGTGGACTCGAGCACTAGTTCTCCTGTGTCGGAAATTCTTTTTGAGAAGTCTGCTTCGGTGGGCCCGAGACGTGGGTCCCGGGCCCTCCGAAGGATTAGATCTCGTCGATCGAGGCGGCCTCGAAGCGGCTGGAGATGTTGATACCGAGTTCCTCTGCGGCGCGGAACGCCTCATCGTCGGTGTCGCGGAGGTTGACCAGCGTGCCGTCGGCCGAGAGGACCTCGACGTTCAGGCAGAGCGACTGCATCTCCTTCATGAGCACCTTGAAGGACTCGGGGATGCCCGGCTCCTGGATGTTCTCGCCCTTGACGATCGCCTCGTACACCTTGACGCGGCCGAGGATGTCGTCGGACTTGATCGTGAGGAGCTCCTGGAGCGCGTACGCGGCGCCGTAGGCCTCGAGGGCCCACACCTCCATCTCACCGAAGCGCTGTCCACCGAACTGCGCCTTACCACCGAGCGGCTGCTGGGTGATCATCGAGTAGGGACCCGTGGAACGTGCGTGGATCTTGTCGTCGACCAGGTGGTGCAGCTTCAGGATGTACATGTAGCCGACCGAGATCGGGGCCGGGAACGGCTCGCCGGAGCGGCCGTCGAACATCTGGGCCTTTCCGGTGGAGTCGATCAGACGGACACCGTCGCGGGTCGGGATGGTCGCGTCGAGGAGACCTGCGATCTCCTCCTCGCTCGCACCGTCGAACACCGGGGTCGCGACCTTCGTGCCGGGAGCGGCCTCGAAAGCCTGCTCCGGCAGACGAGCTGCCCACTCCGGTGTGCCCTCGACCTTCCAGCCCTGCTTCGCGATCCACCCGAGGTGGGTCTCGAGCACCTGGCCGAAGTTCATTCGACCCGGGATGCCGAGCGGGTTCAGGACGATGTCGACCGGGGTGCCGTCCGCCATGAACGGCATGTCCTCGATCGGGAGGATCTTCGCGATGACACCCTTGTTGCCGTGACGGCCGGCGAGCTTGTCACCCTCGGTGATCTTGCGCTTCTGGGCGATGTAGACCACGACGCGGCGGTTGACGCCGGAGCCGAGCTCGTCGTCGCCGTCCTCGGCGTTGAACTCCTTGACCGCGATGATCGTGCCCTGCTCGCCGTGAGGCACCTTCAGGGACGTGTCGCGGACCTCGCGGCTCTTCTCGTTGAAGATCGCGCGGAGCAGACGCTCCTCGGCCGACAGCTCGGTCTCACCCTTCGGCGTGACCTTGCCGACGAGGATGTCGCCGGGGCGGACCTCGGCACCGATGCGGATGATGCCGCGCTCGTCGAGGTCCTTCAGCAGCTCCGGGCTGACGTTGGGGAGGTCACGGGTGATCTCCTCCTTGCCGAGCTTGGTGTCGCGGGCGTCGACCTCGTACTCCTCGATGTGGATCGAGGAGAGGGTGTCGTCCTTCACCAGGTCCTGGCTCAGGATGATCGCGTCCTCGAAGTTGTAGCCCTCCCACGTCATGAACGCGACGAGGAGGTTCTTCCCGAGGGCCAGCTCGCCGTTCTCGGTGGCGGGGCCATCGGCGATGACCTCTCCGACCTCGACGCGCTCACCGGCGTTGACGACGACCTTCTGGTTGTAGGACGTGCCCTGGTTCGAGCGGTCGAACTTGCGCAGGTGGTACTCCTGCGTTCCGCCCTCGTCGAGCATGACCACGACGCGGTCCGCGGAGACCTCGGAGACGACACCGGCCTTCTCGGCAGTGATCACGTCACCGGCGTCGATGGCCGTGTAGCCCTCCATACCGGTTCCGACGAGCGGCGAGTCGCTGCGCAGCAGCGGCACGGCCTGACGCTGCATGTTGGCACCCATGAGGGCGCGCTGTGCATCGTCGTGCTCGAGGAAGGGGACGAGCGAGGTCGCGACGGACACCATCTGGCGCGGCGAGACGTCGATGTAGCCGATGTCCTCGGGGAGGAACATGTCGACCTCGCCGCTGCCGCCCTTCGGGCGTGCCAGGACGTGGCTCTCGACGAAGCGACCCTTGGCATCGAGCGGGGCGTTGGCCTGCGCGATGTTGAAGTCGACCTCTTCGGAAGCCGTCAGGTAGTCGATCTGCTCGGTGACGACACCGTCGACGACCTTGCGGTACGGGGTCTCGATGAAGCCGAACGAGTTGATGCGCGCGAAGGTCGCGAGCGCACCGATCAGACCGATGTTCGGGCCTTCAGGAGTCTCGATCGGGCACATGCGGCCGTAGTGCGACGGGTGGACGTCACGGACCTCGACACCGGCGCGGTCACGCGAGAGACCACCGGGGCCGAGCGCGGAGAGACGACGCTTGTTCGTCAGACCCGCGAGCGGGTTGTTCTGGTCCATGAACTGCGACAGCTGCGAGGTTCCGAAGAACTCCTTGATCGCGGCGACGACGGGGCGCACGTTGATCAGGGTCTGCGGCGTGATGGCCTCGATGTCCTGCGTGGTCATGCGCTCGCGGACGACGCGCTCCATGCGGGACAGACCCGTGCGGACCTGGTTCTGGATGAGCTCGCCGACCGCGCGGATGCGACGGTTGCCGAAGTTGTCGATGTCGTCGGTCGCGAGACGGATCTCGGCCTTCTTGCCGCCGCGGATACCGGTGAAGGTCTCCTCGGTGCCAGCGTGCAGACGCACGAGGTACTTGATCGTGGCCACGATGTCCTCGACGGTGAGCACCGACGAGGTCAGCGGCTGGTCGAGGCCCAGCTTGTGGTTGATCTTGTAGCGACCGACCTTGGCGAGGTCGTAGCGCTTCGGGTTGAAGTAGAAGTTGTCGAGAAGCGCACGCGCGGCCTCGGCTGCGACCTGCTCGCCCGGACGGAGCTTGCGGTAGATGTCGCGGAGAGCATCTTCCTTCGTGACGATCGTGTCCTTCGCGAGCGTCTCCTCGATCGAGGTGTAGCCGGCGAACTCGGCCAGGATCTCCTCGCTGGTCATGCCCAGCGCCTTGAGGAAGACCGTGACGGACTGCTTGCGCTTGCGGTCGACGCGCACGCCGACCTGGTCGCGCTTGTCGATCTCGAACTCGAGCCATGCACCACGGCTCGGGATGACGCGCGCCGAGACGATGTCCTTGTCACTCGTCTTGTCGGGGGTCTTGTCGAAGTAGACACCCGGCGAGCGCACGAGCTGCGAGACGACGACGCGCTCGGAGCCGTTGATGATGAACGTGCCCTTGTCTGTCTGGAGCGGGAAGTCGCCCATGAAGACCGTCTGGGTCTTGATCTCACCCGTGAGGTGGTTCATGAACTCGGCCTCGACGTACAGCGGAGCGGCGTAGGTCTTGCCACGCTCCTTGCACTCCTCGATCGAGTACTTCTCCGGCTCGAGGTACGGGTTCGTGAACGACAGCTGCATCGTCTCGCCGAGGTCCTCGATCGGAGAGATCTCCTCGAAGATCTCGCCGAGGCCGCTGTTCTCGTTCACGTCGGTACGACCGGCGGCCTTGGCTTCGGCCACGCGCGCCTTCCAGGCGTCGTTGCCGACCAGCCAACCGAAGGACTCGGTCTGCAGGGCGAGAAGGTCAGGGACCGTCAGCGTGTCGGAGATCTTGGCGAACGAAAGACGGGAAGCTCCGCGTCCGTTCTTGGTGGTGGTGGATGTGGATGCGTTGCGAGCAGCAGCCAAGGGAATAACCTCCGTGAGCCCCGCAGGGCTTCTCGATTCCTTTGTCGTCAGGTGGAGTGTGCGCCCGGGAACTCAACAGATGCCGACCACCATATGAGGGCAGGGAGAAGCGAGCGCAACTACCAACTATACGCACGATTCTGCGACATGGCAAGCGCAATCCTTGACCAATCTTCGAACCTGCGGTATTGGCACACCGCCGGAGTCGTCCACACCCACCGTCAGCGCCGAGACCCATCGCCGCAGACGTCTGCGGCGATGGGTCTCGGCGGGCGGGATGGGTGTCGGCGAACGGGGCCTCAGGAGGCGATGTTCAGCTCGTTGCCCGGGATCGACGCCAGCAGACGCCTCGTGTAGGGGTCGCGCGGGTTCGTGAAGATCTCCTCCGAGGTCGCGGCCTCCACCAGCTTCCCGTCCTTCATGACGCACACGTAGTCGCTGATCAGGCGCACCACCGCGAGGTCGTGCGAGATGAACAGGTAGCTCAGGCCGTACTCGCTCTGCAGGTCGCCGAGCAGCTTCAGGATCTGATCCTGCACGAGCACGTCGAGCGCCGACACGGGCTCGTCGCACACGATCAGATCGGGCGAGAGCGCGAGCGCACGGGCGATCGCGACGCGCTGCCGCTGACCGCCTGAGAGCTCGGACGGGTAGCGACGCAGCATGGACTGCGGCAGCGCCACGTCGTCGAGCAGTTGCCGCACGCGCTTGCGACGATCCGCAGTGCTCCCCCGCTTGTAGAACTCCAACGGTTCGGCGATCAGCCGCTCGATCGTGAACATCGGGTTCAGGCTCGAGTACGGGTCCTGGAAGATGGGCTGCACCCGCTGGCGGAAGTCCTTCGTCTCCGCCCGGCTCAGCGACGCGATGTCCTTGCCCTCGTAGCGGATCAGCCCGCTCGTGGGCTCGATCACCTTGAGCAGCATCCGCGCGGTCGTGGTCTTGCCCGAACCGGACTCCCCCACGATCGCGACCGTCTCCCCGCGCGGGATCACCAGCGACACGTCGTCGACCGCGACGAAGTCCTCCCCGCGGCCGCGTACCGGGTAGGCCTTGGTGAGGTTCTCGATCTCGACGATGTTGCCCTTCGACGAGCCCTGGGAGCCGGGAACCCCGGGGGTCGCTGATCCTGTCGAAGCGTCCGTCGCCGAGTCCACCGGCTCCTGCACCCGGAACGCCTCCGGCCGCAGACGGGCCGCCGCCACCGAGGGTGCCGCCTTCACGAGCGACTGCGTGTACGGATGCTGCGGATCCTCCAGGATCTGCCGGGCGTCGCCCTGCTCCACGACCTTGCCGCGGTGCATCACGATCACCCGTTCCGCGCGCTCGGCGGCGAGTCCCAGGTCGTGGGTGATGAGCAGCACGGCCGTTCCCAGCTCGCGCGTCATCTGCCCGATCTGATCGAGGATCGTCTGCTGCACCGTGACGTCGAGGGCACTGGTGGGCTCGTCGGCGATCAGCAGGCGCGGCTTGCAGGCCAGACCGATCGCGATGAGCGCCCGCTGGCGCATGCCTCCGGAGAACTCGTGCGGGTACTGCTTCGCCCGCCGCTCCGGATCGGGGAGCCCGGCGGCGGTCAGCGCCTCGACCACCTTCGCCTGCACGTTCTGCCGCGTGGCGAGGCCGTGCGCGAGCAGCGTCTCGTCCACCTGTGTGCCGATCTTCGCCACCGGGTTCAGGTTCGACATCGGGTCCTGCGGCACGAGGCCGATGTCCCGACCGCGGATCGTGCGCAGCTCGTGCTCCGGCGCGCGGGATATCTCCTTCCCGTCGAGGCGGATGCTGCCGGCGGCGATCCTACCTCCACCGGCGAGCAGCCCGATGATGGCCATCGCGGTGGTGGACTTGCCCGAGCCGGACTCCCCCACGATCGCGACGGTCTCGCCGGGGCGGATCTCGAGGTCGACGCCCTCGACGGCGTGCACGACGCCGTCCATGGTGGCGAAGTCCACGGCCAGTCCCTGCACCGACAGCAACGGCTCGGTCGACATCTGCATCTCCTTCGCGGCGCTCACGGCGCCGTCGTCGCGCACGTTCATCGCGCCCTCGTTCGCGGGTCCATCGCTTCGCGCAGCGCCTCACCCAGCAGGGTGAAGCCGAGCGCCGTGACGGCGATGCAGATGCCGGGCAGGAAGGCGAGCCAGGGCGCGATGGCGAGCTCGGCCTGTGCGTAGGTGAGCATGCGCCCCCACTCGGCCGTCTCCGGGCGGCCTCCGCCGAGGCCGAGGAACGACAGTGCCGCCGCATCGATCACGGCGGTGGCGAGCGTCAGGGTCCCCTGCACGATCACGGGCCCGATGGCGTTGGGCAGCACGTGCGACATGGTGATCTTGCCGCGGCCGAGACCGAGCGTCTGCGCCGAGAGCACATAGTCGCTGGAGCGCTGCTGCAACATGGATGCGCGCAGCAGCCGCGCGAAGATCGGCACCTGCGAGGCCCCGATCGCGATCATGATCGCGAACGGGGTCTGCCCGAGGATCGCGGCGATCGAGACGGCCAACAGCAGGTTCGGCACCGACAGGATGATGTCGACGATGCGCATGATGAGCGTGTCCACCCATCCGCCGAACGTGCCGGCGAGCAACCCGAGGATCATGCCGCCGACCAGGCCCATCGCGGTGGAGATGACACCGATCATGAGCGACGCCTGCGCACCCCAGATGAGCTTGGACAGCACGTCGCCGCCGAAGCGGTCGAGGCCCAGCGGGAACTGCGGCAGCTCCCCCGGCCCCGGGATGTAGGTCGGCGTGATGTACTTCGCGCCGGGCAGCGCCGTCTCCGGGTAGGGAGCGATCAGAGGTGCGAGAGCGGCGATGAGCAGGAACGCCACCACGATGGCCGCGCCGATCCATGCCGTCGGATTGCGGCGGAGGCGGCGGAACACATCCCGCCAGAAGCCGCCGGAGCCGTTCTTCAGATCGGCCTGGGCGATGGCGACGGTGTCGATGCTGCCGCCGCTCTCCGCCGAGGGACCTTGGGCGGGCGGGAGTGCGATGGTCATGCGACCGCCTCCTTTCGGACGATGGAGCGGGACATCATTGGACCCTCACTCTCGGGTCGATGAAGCTGTAGGAGACGTCGACCGCCAGGTTGATCAGCGCGTACGCGATCGCGATGAAGATGATGAACCCCTGGAGGACCGGGAAGTCCCTGGTGAAGATCGCCCTCGCCAGGAACGAGCCGATGCCCGGGAAGGCGAACACCGTCTCGGTGAGCACCGCCCCGGATATCAGCAGCCCGGTCTGCAGGCCGATCGTGGTGATCACCGGGAGCATGGCGTTGCGCAGGATGAAGCGGTTGCGCAGCGTCGGCGCACCGACGCCCTTGGCCCGACCGGTGCGCACGTAGTCCGCGTTCTGCACCTCCAGGACACTGGCCCTGGTGATGCGGACGATGATCGCGAGCGGGATCGTACCCAGCGCGAGCGCCGGGAGGATCAGGTGCAGGATCGCATCCCATGCGGCATCGAACTCTCCGGTGATGATGCCGTCCCACACATAGAACCCGGTGGGATGGGTCGCGTCTATTCGTGGATTCTGTCGTCCGTCCGACGGCAGCCAGCCCAGCTGCACCGCGAAGACGTACTTCAGGATGAAGGCGAGGAAGAACACCGGGATGGTGATGCCGATCAGGCTCAGCACCACGGATGCGTGGTCGGTGAACTTGCCGTGGCGGCGGGCGGCCCAGTATCCGAGCGGGATGCCGATGCCGACCGCGAAGATGAGCGCCATCACGCTGAGCTCGAGCGTCGCGGGGAAGCGCCGCATGAACTCCTCGGTCACCGGACGGTTGGTCTGGATGGAGGTTCCGAAGTCTCCTTGGAGGAGCCGCCCGATCCAGATGAAGTATTGCTCGATGAGCGGCTTGTCGAAGCCGTAGAGCTCGTTGACTCTGGCGACGGCCTCGGGTGTGGCCTTCTCGCCGAGCAGGGCGACCGCGGGGCCGCCGGGAAGGGCCCTGACCCAGGCGAACAGCAGGATGCTGAGCCCGAACAGGGTGGGGATGAGGAACAGCAGTCGCCTGCCGATGGTGCGCAGCACGAAGATCTCCGTCGATCAGAAGGTACGTCGTTCCCCGGTCCCGCCGAAGGGGTGGGACCGGGGAACGACGTATCAAGTGGTCAGGCCTACTTGGTGAGGACGATGTCCGTGAAGACCTCGTCGTTCACCGGGCTGGCGGGGTAGCTCTTCACGCGCGGGTCGAACGCCAGGGTCGGCGCCGGGTGCGCGAGCGGAACACCGGGGATGAACTGGGCGACCATCTCGTTGATCTCCTCGTACAGCGCCGTCTGGTCCTCGAGGTTCGAGACGCCGCGCGCCTCGTTCAGCTTCTGGAACAGCTCGGGGTTGTCGAAGCCCCACTCGGAGCTCTGCTGACCGAAGAAGACGCCGACGAAGTTGTCGGTGTCGTTGTAGTCACCGGTCCAGCCGAGCAGGTGGATGCCGTGGTCCGAGGTGCCGGTGGTGCGGTCGAGGTATTCGACCCACTCCTCCGAGACCGGGGTGGTCTCGACGCCGACCTCTGACAGCTGCGACGACAGCACGGTGAAGATCTGCTCGGGGTCCGGCATGTACGGACGCGACACGTTGACCGGGTAGTTGAAGGTGAGCTTCAGCGGGTTCGCCTCGGTGTAGCCCGCCTCGGCCAGCAGCGACTTCGCCTTCTCGGGGTCGTAGTAATAGGTCGTGACATCGGGGTTGTAGCCGTTGACGACCTCGGGGACGAACTCGATGGCCTTCTGCGTGCCCTCCGGCAGCACCTGGCTGATCAGCGCGTCCTTGTCGACCGCGTACGAGAGCGCCTCACGCACCTTCGGGTCCTGCAGCTCCGGCACCGCCTGGTTGAAGGCGAGGTACAGGATCGTGAACGGCGGGCGCGACACCATGGTGAAGCCGTCGTCCTCGAGAGCCTTGGTGTCGGCCGGTCCGACGAGGTCGTAGCCGTCGATCGAGCCGGATTCGAGCGCCTGGCGGCGTGCGGTCGGGTCGTCGATCGTGCGGAAGATGATCTCGTCGATCTGCCCCTTTTCGCCCCAGTACCCGTCGTAGGACTTGAGCGTGACCTGCTCGCCCGGCGCCCACTCGTCGAAGGCGTAGGGGCCGGTGCCGACCGGGTGGCCCATGGCGTACTCGGACAGCTGCGGGGCCTCGGCGGAACCGCTGACCTCATCCGCACCGAACTCCTGCATCGCCGAGGGGCTCTGCATGGCGAAGGCCGGGAGCGAGAGCGAGGCGACGAAGCCGGCGAACGGCTTGTTGAGCTCGATCGTCACCGAGTTCTCGCCGTCGGGCGTGCAGGACTTGTAGACGGCGTCGGCCGCGTTGGAGGCGTACCCCTTGAAGAGCTTGTTGTAGTAGTACCCGAAGGCTTCGGAAGCCGCGAGACCGGTCCAGTTGAACCAGCGGTCGAAGTTCACGCAGACGGCCTCGGCGTTGAACGGCGTGCCGTCCTGGAACGTGACGTCCTTCTTCAGCTCGAAGGTGTGCGACATCCCGTCTTCGGACGATTCCCATGACTCGGCGAGCAGCGGTGCCGGGTCGGCGGTGCCGGGCTCGGTGCCGACCAGACCCTCGAAGATCTGACGCGAGACGCGGAAGCTCTCGCCGTCCTGCGCGAAGGCGGGGTCGAGGCTCGCCGGGTCCGAGGACGCAGCGAACACGAACGTCCCGTCGACGTCGCCCGAGCCTTCCGAGCCCTCGTCGCCACGCTCACTGGCGACGCAGCCGGCGAGCGCGAGCGCCGCGATCGTGGCTCCGGTTACGGCGATGAGTCCTCGCCGACGCTTGACTGATTGGTGCATTGTGTGACCTTCCCTGTCGGGCGCTTCTTTGCGCGTCCCGAGGCTTCCTCGCCTCGGTGACGGTGATGACTCGACGGTACCCAGCAGATCCTCAGATACCAAACGCATCCAGGTTGCAATCCGATATCGGCGAGACCGGCATCGATCCGGTAGTGTCCAGATCGTGCCAGACACCACTCCGCTCGCCGTCTGCTTCGGAGAGGGCATGGTCGCCCTCGTCGCCGCCACCGCGGGTCCGCTCGAGGACTGCCGGACCTTCCACCGCTCCCTCGCCGGGGCGGAGTGGAACACCGCGATCGCTCTGGCGTCGGCAGGTGTGCGCACGTCGGTCCTCTCCCGCGTCGGTGACGACGGCTTCGGGCGCTTCCTCACCGCTGAGCTGCGCGCCCACGGCGTCGACGACTCCGCGGTCGAGGTCGACGGCGACGCACCCACCGGGCTTTACGTGAAGGAGCTGTCGGCACGGGAGGACGGTGCCGTCGACGGCACCATGCACTACTACCGTGCCGGGTCGGCCGCCGCGTCCCTGTCGCCCCGGACGCTCACGACGCCGGTGGCATCCGCGCTCCTCGGCGATGCGGCGCTCGTGCACACCTCGGGGATCACACCCGCGTTGTCGGCCTCAGCCCTCGCCGCCCAGGAAGCGCTGTTCACGGAGCGACGCCCCGGCCGCCTGCTCAGCTTCGATGTGAACTGGCGACCCGCGCTCTGGCTCGGACGCGAGGCCGAGGGCCGCAGGATCGTCGCGGACTTCGCATCCCGCGCCGACATCGTGTTCTGCACCCGACCCGACGCGGAGGCCGTGTTCGGCACGAGCGAGCCGCAGCGGATCCGCGCCCTGTTCCCCCACCCGCGCCATCTGCTCATCACCGACGCGAGCGGTGCCGTGGCGTTCGACGGCACCGAGACCGCCGAGAGCGACGCGCTCGACGCGCCCGTGGTGGAGACCATCGGCGCAGGCGATGCCTTCGCGGCCGGCTTCCTCGCCGGGGTCCTCACCGGCCTCTCGCTGACGGGGAGCCTCGCGCGCGGACATCGCATCGCGACCCGCGCCCTGGTCAGCACCCGCGACCACGTCGACTGAGCCTTCTCGAGCCTGCCTTCTCGCACCGGTGCTTCTCGCGCCGGGCCTCAGCTGCGA
This sequence comes from Microbacterium sp. Beta, assembly GCF_005502545.1. Classification (NCBI taxonomy): domain Bacteria; kingdom Bacillati; phylum Actinomycetota; class Actinomycetes; order Micrococcales; family Microbacteriaceae; genus Microbacterium; species Microbacterium sp. Beta. The sequence goes on along the minus strand of NZ_SCOG01000028.1, from coordinate 11,711 downwards.
CGCCGGGCCTCAGCTGCGACGGCGGGCCTCAGCTGCGACGCCGGGCCGGGACCGCGTCGTGAGTGCGCTGCAGCGAGACGGCGACCGGCTCCCCGCGGTGCTGCACGACCCGCACGAAGAGCACATCGACGAGCGCGAGCTGTGCGATGCGGCTCGACATCGCGGCCATCCGGAAGGGGGATTCGTGCGCGTGCGTGAGCAGCACGACATCGGCCGCCAGTGCCACAGGCGAGTCCGCAGCGCTGGTGACCGCGACCGCGAGCGCACCGGCGTCGCGCGCGACCTCGAGGGCACGCAGTGTCTCGGTGGTCTCGCCGCCGTGGGAGAAGGCGATCGCCACGTCGGCGGCACTGCGCAGCGAAGCCGTCGTGACCGCGAGGTGCGGGTCGGCCGAGTGCGAGACGGAGCAGCCGATGCGCGACAGCTTCAGCTGCAGGTCCTGCGCCGTCAGCGATGACGCGGCCTGGCCGAAGAGATCGATGTGCCGGGCATCGACGACCGCACGGGCGACCCTGTCGAGCGCGGCCGCGTCGAGGGCGAGCGCGGTCTTCTCGATCGCGTCGATCTCCTGGGCGGCGAGCTTGGCGGCGATCGCGCTCGGACCGTCGTCGGGGTCGATCGCGGTGGTGTCCAGACCGAACCGTGCCTGCTGCGCCTGCTCCAGGGTGATCGCGCGGGCGACCGCGACCCTGAGTTCGCGGTAGCCGCTGTATCCGAGGGACTGGGCGTAGCGGGCGACCGTCGAGAGCGAGGTCTGACAGAGCTGGGCGAGGTCGTTGATCGCCAGATCGACGACCAGGGTCGGGTCGCCCAGGATCTTCTCCGCGACGCGCGCCTCTGCGGCGCTCACCTTGGGAAGGGAGCGCCGCACCAGAGCGAGAACGTCATCGTCCATGGAGGGTCCTGTCTCAGCCGGCGCTGGTCATCCTCTGCTGCGCCGTGAAGCGTCCGAGGAGTGCTTCACGCGCCGTCTGGGCACCGAGCCTACTGGCTGCGGCGACTTCCACGGTCGGCAGGGGCAACGGCTGCGCCGTCGGAAGCCCCACGTTGACGACCACAGCGTGCGGATCGCGCACGGCAGCACGTTCGACGAGTGCCCGCTGCGCGGCGTCGGTGTCCGGCCGGTCGATCAGGAGCACGGTCGTCGCGGAGGCTGTGGCCGCCGCGGCCGCCATCTCGTCGAGCACCCGGTCCTGCTCGGACAGCGGCGCGGACGCCACGTCGAGACGCACGCGCAGGCCCTCCTCCGCGAGCGCACTCGCGACGTACGAACCCGCGCTGTCGACCGCCAGTGTCGATCGGCGACGCGCATCGATGACGGCGAGCTCCGTCGACACCTCGGGAGTACCTCCGGAGATCGTCACCATTCGGCGCAGGATCCCGGCGGCGTCGAAGTCGCCTGTCGGCTCCTGCGTGGCTTCTACCGCGGCCGCGGCGGAGCGGAGCTTGGTCGCGAGCGCAGCGACCCTGGCTGCTGCCTCCTCGACGCGCTCACGCGGGAGCGAGCCGTCGCGGAGAGCCGCGACGATCCCGTCTCTCGCCGCGCGGAAGTCCTGCTCGTCCTGGTCGGGCAGAGCCGCATCGCCCGGGTTGGTCGGGTTTCCGATGCACAGGAGGTCGGCTCCGGCGGCGAGGGCCATGGCCGCTCCCCCGCCGAGTCCGACCGTCTCGCGGATGGCCGCCATGTCGAGAGCATCGGTGATGATGACGCCGTCATAGCCCCAGTCGCGCAGCATGCCGAGCACACGCGGATTGAGGGTGGCCGGCTGCTCGCCCCAAGCCGGGACCACGATGTGAGCGGTCATGACGGCATCGACGCCCGCATCGATCGCCGCGCGGAACGGCTCCAGATGCACACGCTCGAACTCCTCGAGGTCGAGCGTGATCTCGGGAAGCGAGTGGTGCGAGTCCATGTGGGTGTCGCCGTGACCGGGGAAGTGCTTCACGCACGCCGCGACCGCGCCGTCCTGGATGCCGTCGATCGTCGCGACCACGTGCCGGGAGACGAGCGCCTCGTCGTCACCGAACGCGCGAACGCCGATGACCGGGTTGCGGGGGTCGGTGTTCACGTCGGCGACCGGACCGAGCACGACGTTGGCGCCGACCGCACGCACACGACGTGCCAACTCCGCTCCGGTCTCCTCCGAGGCGACGAGATCGTCGAGTAGGCCGAGCTGCGCGGCACCGGGAACCGTCGACCCGGTGGCGGACTCGAGCCGGGTGACGCTGCCGCCCTCCTCGTCGATGCCGATCAGGGCATTCGGGTTCGCGTCGAGGATCTGGGCGCTCAGCGCAGGCAGGCCCTCTCCGACGTTCTGCCCGAAGTACACGACTCCGGCCAGCCCTTCACGCAGTTCGTCTCGCAGCCACGCGGGCGCCTCGGTGCCGAAGAAGCCCGGCCACAGCACGCCGTTCGCGAGACGTTCGAGCTCGTCGGTCATCCCTTCACCGCTCCTGCCACCATGCCGGAGGCGAGCTTGCGCTGCACCAGCACGAAGAAGATCATGACGGGCACCGTGATGATGGTCGACGCGGCCATGATGCTGCCCCAGTCGTTGGAGTGCAGGCCGAAGAACGACTTCAGACCGATCGAGACCGTGTACTGGTCGGTCTGCGCCCCCAGGATGGTCATCGCGAAGATGAACTCGTTCCATGCGGTGATGAAGCTGAAGATGCTGGTCGCGACGAGACCGGGCATGACCAGCGGCAGCAGCACCGAACGGAACATGCGCCACCAGCTCGCGCCGTCGATGTACGCGGCCTCTTCGAGCTCGACCGGAACGGCGGCGACGAAGCCGCGCAGCATCCAGATGCCGAACGCGAGCGACAGCGCGACGTACACGACCATCAGTCCGAGGATGCTGTTGAGCAGGCCGAGGCTCTTCACCTGCAGGAACAGCGGGATCACGAGCGCCTCGAGCGGCACCATCTGCACGATCAGGATCATCATCAGGATCGTGGTGCGGAACTTGAACTTGAAGCGCGCGACCGCGACCGCGGCGAGCAGGCACACCAGAGCGCTCACGAGCACCGTGACGAGCGCCACGATCGCCGAGTTGCGCAGGTACGTGCCGAATCCGCCGTCGGTGAGCACGAAGGCGAAGTTGTCCCACGTGAACTCCTGCGGGAGGAGCGACTGTCCACCGCTGGACGCCTTGCCGTCGAAGGCGCTGGAGACCATCCAGTAGACGGGGAAGAGGGTGAAGATCAGGACGGCGGCGACCGCGATCCCGATTCCGATGCGGGAGCGGAGCCTCGGACGCGGGTTCACAGCTCGTCCTCCTTCATGAGGGAGCGGATGTAGACGATCGTGATGCCGATCAGCACCAGGGTGAGCAGCACGGCGAGAGCCGCACCGAAGCCGTACCGGTTCTGGCCGAAGGACTCCACGTACGACCAGACGCCGAGGTTCAGCACCTGACGGTTGCCACCGCCACCACCGGGCATCAGGTACACCTGCGCGAAGACCTTGAAGTCCCAGATGGTGGAGAGGATGATCACGACCGAGAACACGGGCTTGAGCGTGGGGAAGATGATCTTCCAGAACCGGCGCCATGCACCGGCGCCGTCGAGCGCGGCGGCTTCGAGCATCTCCTTCGAGACCCCCAGCAGGCCGGCGAGCACCGTGATGGCGACGAACGGGAAGCCGTGGTGCACGACGTTGAGGAGCACGATGGCATAGAACGACCACTGGTTCGTGAACCAGTTCACGGGATCGTCCATCAGGCCGAGGTCGCGCAGGACGGTGTTGAAGATGCCGCGGTCGGCATCGAAGATGAAGGTCCAGACGTACGTTCCGGTCACGGCGGGCATCGCCCAGGCGACCATGATGCAGCTGGAGACGATGACGCGCCAGGTGGTGCCCAGCCGCGCGAGCAGCAGCGCCACGAGCGTGCCGACAGCAACCGTGACGAACACGGCCACGGCGGCGAAGCCGACGGTGTTCGGCAGCACCACCGTCCAGAGAGTCGGGTTGGTGAGCGCCTCGACGTAGTTGTCGAGACCGATCCAGTTGTTCTCCCCGGTGTTGATCTCGCGCAGACCGTAGTCCTGCAGCGAGTAGATGAACACCTGGATGAGCGGCCAGAGCATGAGCACCGCGAGGATGGCCAGCCCGGGCGCGAGAAGGAGCCAGGGGCGGGCCGCGACGACCGAGAGACCGCGTCGCTTCCGGCCGCCGGCCACGGGAGCGGAGGGGGACTCCGCTTCCGTGGCCGGCAGTGGCGCTTGCACCATCGACATGGAAGGAATGCTTCCTTACTTCTGGTTGAGGAGTTCGGTCATCTCGGCGGCGGCGTCCTTCGTCGCGGTCGCGACGTCCTTCTGCCCGCTGAGGATGGCCTGGATCATGGAGTTGGTCGTCTTCTTCGCCTGCACGGCGCCGAAGTTCGGGGTGACCGGGACGGATGCGCCGCCGTCGACCATCTGCTCGGCGAACGGTGCGACCAGCGGGTCGGTCGAGGCCAGCGCCTCTTCCATCGCGGACTGGACGCCCGGGAAGTAGCCGGTCTCGTTCGACCACTGCTCGGCGAACTCGCCGGTGGTCATGAGCTTGACGAACTCCCACGCGAGGTCGGCGTTCTTGGTCGTGTTGAACACGGAGAGGTGCGATCCGCCGAGCACGGACGGAGCGATTCCACCGTCCTCACCCGGGATGACGGCTGCGCCGATCTTGCCCTCGAGGTCGGGGTTCGCCTCGATGAGCGACTTCGGCGTCCAGGAGCCGGAGAGCATCATGGCGACGTTGCTCTGCGTGAACGCGTCGCGGAGGTCGGTCTCCTTCCACGTGGTGGCACCAGCGGAGGAGAAGCCGTGCTCGGTGGCCAGGCCCGTGTAGAACTCGATGCCGGCCTGCGACTGCGTGCTGTCCAGCTCGCTGGTCCAGGTCTTGCCGTCCTTCGTGGCGATCTCTCCGCCGGCGCCCCAGACCCAGGGGTAGACCTGGAACTCGGCGTCACCGGGGACCGGGAAGGGGAGCATGTCGGGCTTGGCTGCCTTGATGGCCTCACCTGCGGCGACGATGTCGTCCCACGTCTTCGGAGCCTCGAGACCGAGCTCCTCGAACACGTCGGCGCGGTAGACCAGCGAGCGGACGCCCGCGTACCACGGCATGCCGTACAGCTCGCCGTCGTAGGTGCCGGCGACTTCGAGGCCCTCGACGAGGTCGTCGCGGAGGCCCTTCTCGGCGTCGACGTACTCATCGAGCGGCTCGAGCGCGCCAGCGTCGGCGAACTCCGCGGTCCAGGTGGTGCCGGTCTCGGCGATGTCGGGGGTCGTGCCACCGGCGATGGAGGTCACGAAGCGGTCGTGGGCGTCGGCCCACTGGATCTCCTCGATCTTGACCGTCGCGCCGGTCTCCTTCTCGAAGGCGTCGGACACCTTGTCGTAGAAGGCGGAGGCGTCGGGGTTGGTGCCCTTCATGATCCAGACGGTGAGCTCCTGGCCCTTGCCGTCGGTGGAGCCGGTGTCGCTGCCGCCGGCGCAACCGGCGAGGGCGAGCGTGGCCACGGCGCCGAGCGCCACAGCCGAGAGAATGCGCTTGTGCATTGCGGGGATCTCCTCTTTGAAAAGTCCTGGCAAGCATCGGGTACTCACCGGGGGTTAGGAAAAAGTATCCACGACTAACTAATTACCTGCAAGTTCCTCTCACAATCGTCATGTGGCCGTAACATCAGGTTCCCCCGGTAGGCTCCCCGGATGGTTCGCCGCACTCCTGACAACGACCGCTCGACGGTCGCTCGCCACGCGACACTCCCCGCCCAGAAGCCCGCCAGAGGATTCCTGAAGATCGCCGGGATCTCCGTCGGTGTCATCCTCGTCGCCGCGATCGCGGTCGCCGCGTTCGTCGTCACCGACTACTTCAACCGCTTCAACGAGGGCGCCGTCGCGTTGGAGGATGCCCCCGAGGTGGAGCCGCCGTCCATCAGCGCCTACCCCGGGGAGTTCAGCATCCTCGTCCTCGGCACCGACGAATGCGGTGCCGTGTCGACGGGTCTGCTGGGCGAGCGCTGCTCGAAGGCCGACGGTGGGATCCTCAACGACGTGAACCTCCTGGTCCACGTCTCGGCGGAGCCGCGCAACGTCACCGTCGTCTCGCTTCCCCGCGACCTCATGATCCCTACGCCGGAGTGCACCAGAGAAGACGGATCGATCGCCTCGGAGACCCGCAAGACGCAGATCAACTCGATCTATCAGAACGCCGGGATGTCGTGCGTCGCGAAGACCGTCACCGAGCTCACCGGGATCGAGATCCCGTTCGCGGCGAAGATCGACTTCGACGGCGTGATGGAGGTGACCGACGCGATCGGCGGCGTCGAGGTGTGCATCGGCGGTGACGGCATCCGCGACCGGCACACCGCGCTCGACTGGGAGCCGGGTCTGCGCACCGTATCGGGCTACGAGGCCCTGCAGTTCATCCGCACGCGGCACGGCGTCGGCGATGAGAGCGACATGGCGCGCGTGTCGAACCAGCAGCAGTACATGTCCCGCCTCGTGAAGAAGATCATGAGCGACGAGGTGCTGTCCGATCCCGGCAAGGTGCTGGGGCTCGCCGACACCATCGTGGACAACATCGATCCGAGCGTCGAGCTGGGAAACCCCATCCGGCTCGCCCAGCTGGCCCTGTCGATCAAGGACGTGCCGTTCTCCGAGTTCGTGTTCCTCCAGTACCCGGTCTTCGCCGACCCCGACGACTCCGACCGCGTGATCCCGAACGAGCAGGCCGCCGCGACCATCTGGGACGCGCTGAAAGCGGGTCAGCCCGTGCAGCTCACCGGCGACGTCAGCAACAACGGGGGCGTCGAACTCGTCGAACCTGCGCCGGGCACGGAAGGCGAGGCTCCGGTGACGGACCCGCCGGCGACGGATGCTCCTGCCACGGACGCCCCGTCTCCCCGTGCGACGCTCGACTCGGCGATCTCCGGGCAGACGGTCGATCAGGAGACGTGTGCGAACGGCAAGCAGCGCTGAGCCGCTGAGACGCTGAGCAGCGCGTAGGCTCGTGCCCATGGGCCGGACGAGATCGCGCGACACCGAGCATCCCCAGGTCCGGCTGGACCACGGCGGCGTCGCCGGCATCGTGCCCTCGGAGTTCACGAGCGGCTTCGAGCTCATCGTCGACGGCACCCCGCAGTCCCATGTCGACCTCGACGACCCGACGCACCTGCACTTCGAGTACATCGTCCGCATGGGCGCGGTCATCGATCAGCTCGCCCCCGGCCCCCTGACCGCCGTGCACCTCGGGGCCGGCGCGCTGACCGTACCGCGCTACATCGACGCGACGCGGCCCGGCTCACGTCAACAGGTGATCGAGCTCGAGGCTCCGCTCGCGCAGCTGGTGCGCGAACACCTCCCGTTGCCGAAGGGAGCGCCGATCCGGATCAGGATCGGCGATGCCCGCGAAGGAGTCGCCAAGCTGCCGAGCGCGCTCCGCGCGAGCTGCGACCTCGTCGTCTCCGATGTCTACTCGGGCGCGCAGACACCCGCGCATCTCACCAGCGTCGAGTTCTACCGGGAACTCGCAGAGCTGTTGGCCCCGGGCGGGGTGCTCCTCGTCAACGTCGCCGACGGGCCGGGACTCGCTTTCGCCCGCCGCCAGGCCGCGACGATCGCGGACGTGCTTCCGGAGGTCGGCATCCTGGCCGACACCCAGGTGCTCAAGGGCCGCCGCTTCGGGAACCTCGTCGTCGCCGCCTCCGCCGCTCCCCTGCCGACGGAGTGGCTGCCGCGCATCCTGGCCGCGGGGCCCCATCCCGCCAAGATCGCTCAGGGCGCCGAGGTCGACGCCTTCATCCAGGGGGCGCGGATCGTGACCGACGCCGACGCCGTCGCCTCACCGCGGCCGGACGCCTCGCTGTTCCTGCGCTGACGCACCGCCCGCTCCCCGCGCGCGACCGGCTCGGACGGCGCCCCCGGAAAGCGATGGCGGCGTGTCGAAATCAGGATGCGGCGGACCAGGGCGCGCCGTCGGGTGGACCCCGCGCACGGAAGGCAGACTGGATGGGGACGCTGCGGAAGGAGAGCAATGAGTTTCATCCGGGGATACGACCAGGAGACCCTCCGCGAAAAGGTCGATCTCGATGAGTGCGAGGCCCGTCTCGCGGAGATCGATTCGCAGCGCAGCCTGCCCGCTCTGCTGGAGCGCGTGTGGCTGCTGAAGGTGCTCGACCGCCTCGACGAGGCGCTCGCACTGGCGGACGAGACGGTGCGCCAGGCGCGCATGGCGGGGACTCGCAAGGACGTGCTTCGCGCACGCGTGCTGCACGCGACGATCCTGCAGTATCGGGGTGCGCACGCCGCAGCGGAACAGGAGCTCGCGACCTGCGCCGCCGAGGCCGAGGGCCAGCGGTGGCTGTCGATCGCGGCCTTCGCGTACCAGCACCATGGCAAGAACGCCTACGACGCCGGCGACTACGAGACCGCGCGCGAGAGCTTCAAGCAGTCGCTGTTCCTGCGTCGCGAGTCCGGGGCCGAAGACAGCGAGCTCGAGACCGCGCTCCTGGCGATCGAAGCGGTCGAGCGTCGGCGCCCGCCGCAGCTCATCCCCGGCTGAGGCCCGGCGCGGCCGCGATGTCACCGGCATGGCTTAGCCTGATCGCATGGCGGAACTTGACCGTGTGCGCGTCTGGGGCGAGGCACTGATCACGCTGCATCTCGACGACAGCTGGTCGTTCGGCTTCGACAACGCCAAGCGTCGGGCCGGTCAGTGCGACTACACGAAGAAGCGGATCACCGTGTCGCGCTACCTCGCCGCGCGCTTCGACGACGACGACATCCACCAGGTGCTGCTGCATGAGGTCGCGCACGCCCTCGCCGGCCACGAAGCCGCCCACGGACCGATCTGGAAGCGCGTCGCCCGCGACCTCGGCTACGTCGGCGGCACCACCCATCGCGGCGAGACGGCGGTGGAGCTCGCGCCCTGGGTGGGCAGCTGCCCTGCCGGGCACGTCACGTACCGGCACCGCCGGCCCACGAGGCCGACGTCGTGTGCACGCTGCTCGCGCACATTCGACTCCCGGCACCTGTTCGCCTGGACCCGACGTGAGATCACGAGCGACGTGCGGCTCGCCGCGCAGCTCCCGCGCTGACCGCGACTCACCTGTCGGAGTCGTCGACGCCCTCCGTCTCGACCGGTGCGGATCCGTCGATGCTCTCCGCCGAGCTGCGCCGGCGACGCACCAGCGCCGCGATCGCGCGCCAGCCGACCAGGAACACCCCCAGCACGAGCGTCGCGACGATGATGAAGGGCACCTCCGCCGTATCACCGCTCAGCACGCGGATGAGCATGCCACCGGCGACCGTCACGATCCAGACCACCGCGCCCCACAGCAACGACCAGGGGCGGCGGGGTCGACCAGGCAACAGGGCCGCGAGGGCATGCCCCACCAGGAGGGCGATCAGGAACGGCCATGCCGTGAGGAGGAACCCTGCGGGGTTCTCGTCATGGGAGGCGCGACCGATCGCCGCGAAGATCAGCACGAGCACGACGTCGACGACGACAGCGGGAAGGTACCTCATGACACGACCCTACGTGTCCTCGCCCACACCGGCGCCTGCCCCGCGGCATCCGGCACACATCTGCGTGCCGGCGGGATCACGCCGGACGGGCCGAGGCGACATCACTCGAAGCGGGTGAACACCCCATCACGTAGCACGGGGACGACGTCGACCGCGTCGAGCACCGCCGCGTCGGCGACCGTGGTGGGTGTCAGTCCTGCTGCTTCGATGCGGGCCGTCGCCGCGATTCCGCCCGCGATCTCCCGCCCGGAACCGCTCGCCCCGACCATATGCCGCACGGCGGCGCGGAGCGCGTGGAACCCCTCGGCGGCGACCGCGGCGTCCGGGGCCGTGTGATCGATGCCCCGAGCCGAGAGAGCGGCGATGACCGCGCCCGCACCGAGCTGGTCTTCCACGGCGAACCGGAGAAGCTCGTTCTCGTCGAGCTCGCCGGCCGCGATGACGACGACGGAGGTGCGTGCCTGCCGACGCTCCTGGATGGTCTGCACCGCGCGAGCGACGGCGCCGGCGTTGCGGATGCTTCCCACGAGCACCGTCGAATCGCGGGAGGCTGCGACCGCGACCGCCGCGCCGTTGCGCGACCAGGTCTCCGCCTCGGCCAGGCCGACCTCGGCGCCGGACGCGACGGCGTCGACGACGATCGAGGAGAACCTCAGCACATCGACGACCACGACGACGTCGGCGCCGGCGAGCCGGTCGAGACCGGCTGTCCCCCAGTCGAGGCGGACCTGATACGTGGACTGATCGAACGGCGACGGCACCCGACCAGCCTAGAGGCGTCAGTCGGCTGCGAGAGCCTCGACCGGGGCCACCCTGGTCGCCAGTCGCGTCGGCGTCGCGGCCGCCACCAGCGTGAGCACCGCTGTCGCGACGACGATGATGACCACGGGAACCCACGGGATCTGGGGCGCGACGAGTCCCGCCGGCGTGAAGTCCGGCAACGTCGGCACCGAACCGAGCAGCGACTGCGCGGCGATCCAGCCGTACACGACCCCGAGCACGAGGCCCGTCAGAGTCGCCGCGACCGTGATGTGCGTGGCTTCGAGCAGCACCATCCGTCGCACCTGGCGATTCGACAGGCCGATCGAGCGCAGCAGTCCGAGCTCCCTGCGTCGCTGCACCACTCCGATCGTGAGGAGGTTCACGAGGCCGACTGCGGCGATCACCGCGGAGACGGCGACCAGCACCATCATCACCGCCGCGAAAGCGTCCATCGGGGCGAAGAACTCCGGAGGGACCTCTCCCGTCGACTGGCTCATCATCAACGCCTTGGCCGATTCCAGGGCCACGGCGAACATCGTCACCAGGGTCACACCCATCACCACGCCGATCGCCATCCGCGACGAACGCTCGGGGTATCGCAGCGCGTTCTCGGCGGCGAGGCGAGCGGTGGCGCTCGACCCGAACATCCGGCCGACCAGACGCAGCACGGGCGGCATGAACAGCACGGATCCGAGCGCGAGGCCGGTGAACGAGAGCACACCGCCGACGAACGCCACGACGACGCCGAGCGGCGTCATGAGCCCCACCAGAACCCCGCCGACCAGGAGCAGCGCACCGGCGATGAGCAGCACCCAGGCGCCGATGTGCCGGCCCGGCTTGCCGGAGACCTCGTCGAGGGTGCGCTCGACCGAACCGCCCAGCGACTGCAGCGGGGTCACCGCGAGCACGCGTCGGGAACCGGCCCAGGCCGCCGCCCATGTCGTGAGGGCCACCCCGATCGCCGGAAGCGCCACGAAGGGCTGAGCGAGGGAGAAATCGGACGGGGCATTGGTGATCAGCTGCCCGCCGATCTGCACTCCGACGGCCGCGAGCCCGATCCCGACCAGCAGACCGATCGCTGCTCCGAGGAGTCCGACGACGAGTCCCTGCCTGCCGACCTCGGCCCGCTGGGAGCGCGCGGTCGCTCCGATCAGGCGCATGAGCGCGATCTGCCGCGTACGACCGGCGATGATCGTCGAGAAGGTGTTGGCGGTGACGATGGCCGCGACGTACATCGCGACGACGGTCAACAGGACGGAGAGCAGGGCGACGACGAAGGCGAGAGTCTCGCTGTCGCCGATGAACGGATCGTTCTGCAGCACGGCGCCGATGTAGGCGGTGATCTCCACGAGGAGCACGCCGAACGCCGCGGACAGTGCCGCGACCAGGATGCTGGCGCCCATCCCGCGGTCGCGCAACCACGCGAGTCGGGG
>NZ_SCOG01000027.1:0-47465 GCF_005502545.1 Microbacterium sp. Beta | reverse complement strand
CCCCTCACACGCGTCGAGACCCATCGTCGGCGCCGAGACCCACTCCCGCAAGCGACTGCAGGAGTGGGTCTCGGCGAGTGCAATGGGTCTCGACGGGGGTGCCGGGGGCGTGGCGCGACTCAGGCGAACAGACGCTGCAGGCGCTGGACACCCTCGAGCAGCTGGTCGTCGCCGAGTGCGTATGACATGCGGATGTAGCCGGACGGGCCGAAGGCCTCACCGGGCACGACGGCCACCTCGGCCTGGTCGAGGATGAGGTCGGCGAGCTCGAGCGAGGTGGTCGGCGTCACACCGCCCCAGGTGCGACCGAGCAGACCCTGCACGTCGGGGTACACGTAGAACGCGCCCAGCGGGTTCGGCACCACGAGGCCGTCGATCTTCGACAGCTCGGAGACGATGAGCTGGCGGCGGCGGTCGAAGGCCTGTCGCATCTGCTCGGCCTCGTTCTGCGGACCGGTGAGGGCGGCGATCGCAGCCTTCTGGGCGACGTTGTTCACGTTGCTGGTGAGGTGCGACTGCAGGTTACCCGCGACCTTGATGGCGTCGGCCGGACCGACCATCCAGCCCACGCGCCAGCCGGTCATGGCGTAGGTCTTCGCGACGCCGTTGACCAGGATCGTCTGGCCGGCGACCTCGGGGACGGCTTCGACGATCGAGGTGGCCTTGACGCCCTCGTAGGTGAGGTTCTGGTAGATCTCGTCGCTGATGATCCAGATGCCGTGCTCGAGCGCCCACTCGCCGATGGCTCTGGTCTCCTCGGCGGTGTAGACGGAGCCGGTGGGGTTCGACGGTGAGACGAACACGAGTGCGGTGGTGCGGGCGGTACGAGCGGCCTCGAGCTGCTCGACCGTGACCTTGTACTCCTGGTCGGCGCCGGCGAAGACCTCGACGGGGGTGCCGTCGGCGAGGCGGATGGCCTCGGGGTACGTGGTCCAGTACGGCGCGGGCAGCAGCACCTCGTCGCCCGGGTTCACCACGGCCTGGAAGGCCTGGTAGACCGACTGCTTGCCGCCGTTGGTGACGATGACCTGGCTCGGAGACACCTCGAGGCCCGAGTCGCGGAGGGTCTTCGCCGCGATCGCCTCGCGCAACGCCGGGAGGCCGGGAGCGGGCGTGTACCGGTAGCTCGCCGGGTCGGCCAGAGCTTCGGCCGCCGCATCGACGATGAACTGCGGCGTCGCGAAGTCGGGCTCGCCGGCAGCGTATGAGATGACGTCCTTGCCTTCGGCCTTGAGGGCCTTGGCCTTGGCGTCGACCTTGAGGGTCGCGGACTCGGCGATGGCGGACAGCTTGCGAGAGAGAGGAGCGCGTTCGGTCACGATTACGAGCGTACTCGGGTCGGTGCGGCAGGAGAGGTGTGGGATGCCGCCAAGATCCGGAGTTCTTTCGGGTTCGGAAGGTCAGTCGGTCGTGAGTCCGTGGGCCTGCGCGACGGCCGGGAGCGTGATGCGTCCGCCCTGCACGTTCAGCCCCTTCGCGAGCGCCGCGTCCTCAGCCGCCGCACGCTCCCAGCCCTTGCCTGCGATCGCCGAGACGTAGGGGAGGGTCGCGTTGGTCAGCGCACGGGTCGCCGTCTCCGGCACCGCGCCCGGCATGTTCGCGACGCAGTAGTAGATCGAGTCGTGCACGGCGAACGTGGGGTCGTCGTGGGTGGTCGGGCGCGACCCCTCGAAGCATCCGCCCTGGTCGATCGCGATGTCGACGAGCACCGAGCCCGGCTTCATCGCGGCGACCATGTCGTCGGTCACCAGCTTGGGAGCGGCGGCACCCGGGATCAGCACGGACCCGATCACGAGGTCGGCGCTCTTCAACTCCTCGGCGATGTCGTAGCGGCTCGATGCGCGGGTCTCGAGAGCGCCGCCGTAGCGGTGCTCGAGCTCACGCAGGCGCGGCAGGGAGACGTCGATCACGGTGACCTTCGAGCCGAGTCCGAGTGCGTTCGCCGCGGCGTGCTCGCCCGCGACGCCGCCACCGATGACGACGGTCTTGGCACGCGGCGTGCCGGCGATGCCACCGAGCAGCATTCCGCGTCCGCCCTGCGACCGCAGCAGTGAGTACGAGCCCATGGTGACGGAGAGGCGTCCCGCGATCTCGCTCATCGGCACCAGAAGGGGCAGGCTGCGGTCGGGAAGCTGCACGGTCTCATAGGCCACGGCCGTGGTTCCCGCGTCGACGAGGGCGGTCGTCAGAGCGCGGTCGGCGGCGAGGTGAAGGTAGGTGAAGAGGGTGAGGTCGTCGCGCAGGAAGCCGTACTCCTGAGGGATCGGCTCCTTCACCTTGATGACCAGATCGGCCTCGCCCCACGCGTCGGCTGCGATCGCCACGATGTCGGCACCGGCCGCGCGGTAGTCGTCGTCGGTGATGCGCGAGCCGAGCCCTGCGCCGGACTGCACGAGCACCTGGTGGCCCTCGCGCACCAGGCGGTCGGCGCCGGCGGGGGTGAGGGAGACGCGGTTCTCGTTGTTCTTGACCTCGGTGGGGACGCCGATCTTCATTGATCCTCCAGGGTTCGATGCGGTGCGGCACTCAGGATCGCAGAAACATCGACAGAACAACAGAATCCGTGAAGATGATTCGCTCTGCGCACGGATCCTGAATAATGCTTCGTATGGAGACGACATCGGAGGCCTCGGAGCCGAATACCGTTCGGGCGCCGGCGCTCGATGCGGTCGACGCGAAGATCGTGCAGCTGCTCACGGCGGACGGCCGCATGACCAACGCCGAACTCGCCGGACGACTCGGCGTCGCCCCTTCGACGGCGCACACCCGCCTGCGCGCCCTGGTGGACCGCGGGGTGATCACGGGGTTCCACGCGAGTGTGGACGAGCGGATGCTGGGTGCCGGGCTGCAGGCTGTTATCGGCGTGACCCTGCGGCCGAGCGGACGGAGGGAGAGCATCGTCGAGTTCGCGGATCGCGTGCGGGTGCTGCCCCAGGTCATCCAGGTGTTCTTCCTGGGTGGAGACGATGACTTCCTCTTGCACATCGCCGTCGCGGACTCATCCGAGATGCGCGAGTTCGTGCTGGAGCACCTCTCGGCGCAGAGCAGCGTCGCCTCCACCCGCACGAGCATCGTGTTCGACTATCACCGCAACTCGGTGGCCGCGTCCTTCCGCTGAGGTGCCGGAGCGTTCTCGTCAGGCGCCGTAGGAGGCGGGCAGGGCGCAGTAGTCCGCGAACCGCCGCTTCGGATGTGCCGGGTCGGAGACGTCGACGATCGAGCCGGCCACGGTGTGGGGCGGTTCGTCGCCCGCCAACTGCCACAGCGCGTAGTTCCACATCCCCCTGCTGCGCTCGCCGATCAGGGCGGCTGGACCGGAGACGAGCAGGATGTCGTCGCTCTTCGGTCCCTCCCGGAACGCGGTGACCACGCCGCGGAGCTCGGTCTTGTCGCCCTCTGCGGAGTGTTCGCGCACGACCTGCTGCCCTGACGCCGTCAGAGCGGTGGCGAGTTCGTCGGCTGCCTGTCGCGAGCGCTCGGCATCCGCCCCGGCCACCGCGAGCAGCCGCCGCCCACGCGGATAGAAGTGCAGGAACTCGGTGGCGATGTCTGCCCAGACGTCGGTCATGCCTCCAGGCTACGCCCGCGTGCCCGCCCCGGCTCCGGACGCGGAAGAGTCCCGGGCCGCAGCTGCCGCCCGGGACTCTTCCTCTCGCGCTCAGTCCTCGTCGATCAGGTATCGGCTGTAGGCGCCCAGCGTGAGGAAGGTCGGGAACTCCTCCTGCAGGGCGACCTCGCGGAAGATCTCCGCTGCGTCGTCGTAGCGGTCGCCGTGGCTGCGGGTTGCCTGTGCGAGCACCTGGTCGATCAGCCCCTCGATGTACTCCGCCGTGATGGGGGTGCCGTCCTGCGTGGTGCGGTCCTGGTGGATCCACTGCCACACCTGTGAGCGGCTGATCTCCGCGGTCGCGGCATCCTCCATGAGGTTGTCGATCGCCACAGCGCCGAGCCCGCGCAGCCAGGCCTCCAGGTAGCGGATGGCGACCGACACGTTGTCCCGCACACCCTGGGCGGTGATCGGGCGGCCGATGTGCAGGTCGAGCAGGTCGCGCGCCTCCACGTGCACGTCGTCGCGCTGGCGGTCGACCTGGTTCGGGCGGTCGCCCAGCACGGCGTCGAACTCAGCCTGCGCCGTGGGAATCAGGTCGGGGTGCGCCACCCACGTGCCGTCGAAGCCGTCTCCGGCCTCGCGCTTCTTGTCGGCAGACACCTTCTCGACCGCACGCGCCGTCACCTCGGGGTCGCGGCGGTTCGGGATGAACGCACTCATGCCGCCGATCGCGAAGGCTCCGCGCTTGTGGCACGTCTGCACGAGCAGGTCGGTGTAGGCCCGCATGAACGGCACCGTCATCGTGACCTCGCTGCGGTCGGGGAGCACGAAGCGCGCCCCGCGGCCACGGTAGTTCTTGATGATCGAGAAGATGTAGTCCCAGCGCCCGGCGTTCAGGCCGGCGCAGTGGTCGCGCAGCTCGTACAGGATCTCGTCCATCTCGAACGCGGCAGGCAGCGTCTCGATCAGCACGGTGGCGCGGATGGTGCCGTGCGGGATGCCGATGTACTCCTCGCTGAACGAGAAGACGTCGTCCCACAGCTTCGCCTCCTCGCTCGACTCCAGCTTCGCGATGTAGAAGTACGGGCCTCGCCCGGCCTCGATCAGCGCCTGTGCGTTGTGCAGGAAGTAGAGACCGAAGTCGACCAGCGACCCGGATGCCGAGGTGCGACGGCCCGCCCGGTCGATGAAGGCGACGTGCTTCTCGGGCAGGTGCCAGCCGCGGGGGCGCATCACGATCGTGGGCGTGCGCTCCGCGGTGACGCGGTACTCCTTGCCGGATCCGGATTCGGAGGCGGGCGCGGTGAAGGAGAGTTCTCCTCGGATCGCGTCCTTGAGGGAGAGCTGACCCTCGATGACGTTCTTCCAGGTGGGACTCGTGGCGTCCTCCTGGTCGGCGAGCCACACCCGCGCACCGGAGTTCAGCGCGTTGATCGTCATCTTCGGGTCGGTCGGCCCGGTGATCTCGACGCGGCGGTCCTCGAGGCCAGGGCCGGCGCCGGCGACCCGCCAGTCCCGGTCTTCGCGGATGTGGGCCGTGTCGTCGCGGAACTTCGGGTCGTGCCCGTTGCCGATCTCGAAGCGTCGGCGCATCCGGTCGGCGAGCCGGTCGTGACGGCGGGACGCGAACCGATGGTGCAGCTCGGTGAGGAAGGCGATCGCCTCAGGCGTGAGGATCTCCTCGTAGTGGTCGCGGATGGGGCCGGTGACCTCGATCGCCGGACCCTGCTGGGTCGTCTGGATCGGTGCCGTGGTGGTCGTGGGAGTGGTCATGATGAGTCCTTGTACGTCGGTGTCCTCATCCGCCGAGACCCACGGTGGTCGCCGAGACCCAACGCTGCAGACGATCGCGGCGGTGGGTCTCGACGGCGGGGATGGGTGTCGGCGAGACGGGAACGAAGTGGGGATCAGTGGAACTGCGCGGCTTCGGTGGAGCCGGCGAGGGCGAGGGTCGCGCTGTCGGGGTTGAGCGCGGTGGAGATGACGTCGAAGTAGCCGGTGCCCGCCTCGCGCTGGTGCTTGGTGGCGGTGTAGCCGTCCGCCTCTGCGGCGAACTCGGCCTCCTGCAGCTCGACGTAGGCGCTCATGGCGCGATCCGCGTAGCCGCGGGCGAGGTCGAACATCGAGTAGTTCAGGGCGTGGAATCCGGCCAGCGTGATGAACTGGAACTTGTAGCCCAGATCAGCCAGCTCCTGCTGGAACGTCGCGATCTCGGCGTCCGACAGGTGCTTCTTCCAGTTGAAGCTCGGCGAGCAGTTGTAAGCCAGGAGCTTGCCGGGGAACTGTGCATGGATCGCCGCGGCGAACGAGCGGGCGAGCTCGATGTCGGGCTCTCCCGTCTCGACCCACAACAGGTCGGCGTAGGGGGCGAAGGCGAGGCCGCGGCTGATGACAGACTCCAGACCGGGGCGGATCCGGTAGAACCCCTCGGTGGTGCGCTCGCCGGTGGTGAACTGCTGGTCGCGCTCGTCGACGTCGCTGGTGAGCAGGTCGGCGGCGAGGGCATCGGTGCGGGCGATGATGACGGTCGGGACGCCGGCGACGTCAGCGGCGAGACGGGCCGCGTTCAGGGTGCGGATGTGCTGCTGGGTGGGCACGAGCACCTTGCCACCGAGGTGGCCGCATTTCTTCTCGCTCGCCAGCTGATCCTCCCAGTGGATGCCGGCGGCGCCGGACTGGATGAGCGACTGCGCGAGCTCGTAGGCGTTGAGCGGTCCGCCGAAGCCCGCCTCGGCGTCGGCGACGATCGGGGCCAGCCAATCCTGCGTGGTCTCACCCTCGGCGTGCTCCAGCTGGTCCTGGCGGATGAGCGCGTTGTTGATGCGGCGCACGACCGCCGGCACCGAGTTCGCCGGGTACAGCGACTGGTCCGGGTAGGTCTGACCGGCGAGGTTGCCGTCGGCGGCGACCTGCCAGCCGGAGAGGTAGATGGCCTTGAGGCCGGCCCGCACCTGCTGCACGGCCTGGCCTCCGGTGTAGGCGCCGAGCGCCCTGACGTAGTCCTCGGTGTGCAGGAGGTTCCAGAGGTTGTCGGCCCCGCGGTGAGCGAGCGTGGCCTCTTCGCGAACCGATCCACGGATGCGGATCACATCCTCGGCCGTGTAGGTGCGCTCGACACCGTCCCACCGGGGATCGGTATCCCAGATCTCCTGAAGCTCGGCTGCCGTCTGAACCTGGTCGCCGGCTCGCAGACCGGCGGGGCGGGGCGTCGGGGTGTTGGCGGTGTTCGTCATGGTGTCTCCTCGGTGGATCCGGCTGCGGTGCCGGAGTGGCGTGGTTCCACTGTGAGTGAAGTTCACGAGCTTGGCCGACCGATTCCGGGGAGAAGATCGGTCGAAATTCTGTTTCTGTGACAGAATCGCCCGCATGAGCACCATCGACGCTGCAGAAGAGACCGACGCCCTCACGATCGGCCGCCGCATCCGCCAGCTCCGTACGGCGAAGGGGATGACCCTCGACGACCTCGCCTCCGCCGTCGACCGGGCGCCGAGTCAGATGTCGATGATCGAGACCGGCAAGCGCGAGCCGAAGCTCACGCAGCTGCAGGCGATCGCCCGGGCTCTCGGGGTCACGATCGACGCGCTGCTGGAAGGCGAGCCGCTCGACGAACGCAGCGCGGTCGAGATCGCCCTGGAGCGGGCGATGAAGGGCCAGACGTTCCAGGCCCTGGGCATCGAGCCGTTCCGCATCGCGAAGAGTCTGCCCACGGATGCGCTGAAGGCGCTGCTCGCTCTGCACGGCGAGATCGACAGGCTCAAGGACGAGCGGGCCGCGACGCCCGAAGAAGCTCGCCGGGCGAACGTCGAGCTGCGGCACCTGATGCGGCGGCAGGACAACCACTTCGCCGACCTCGAGACGAAGGCCGCCGAGATCCTCGCCGCGGTCGGTCACCCCGGCGGCCCGCTGACGCAGCGCACCGCATCCGAGATCGCGGCCTACCTGGGCTTCACCCTGCACTACGCGCCCGACCTGCCGCAGACCACCCGCAGCGTCGCCGACCTCGCCAACGGCAGGCTCTACCTCTCCAGCAGTGTGCCGGCGAAGGGCGATGCCCGCACCGCGGTGCTGCAGGCGCTGTCGAGTCGCATCCTCGGGCACTCCGAACCACGCAGCTACGCCGAGTTCCTGCGTCAGCGCGTCGAGACGAACTACCTCACCGGCGCCCTGCTCATCCCGGAGGCGCACGTCGTCCCCGCCTTGAAGGACGCCAAGCAGCGGAGGGCGATCTCGATAGAAGACCTGCGTGACGGATACTCGGTGTCGTACGAGACGGCGGCGCACCGCTTCACGAACCTCGCGACCCGGCACCTCGACATCCCGGTGCACTTCCTCAAGGTGCACGAGTCGGGCACCATCACCAAGGCGTACGAGAACGACGACGTGAACTTCCCGACCGACCGGCTCGGGGCCATCGAGGGGCAGATGTGCTGCCGCCGGTGGACCTCGCGCGTGGTGTTCGATGAAGACGACCGCTTCAACCCGTACTACCAGTACACCGACACCGGCAACGGGACGTATTGGTGCACCGCCCGGGTGGAGTCGTCGAGCGAGGGGCTGCACTCGGTGAGCGTGGGAGTGCGCTTCGACGACACGAAGTGGTTCGTGGGGCGTGACACCTCGCATCGCGGCGTCTCGAAGCATTCGGTCGAGGTGTGCTGCCGTCGGGCTCCCGCCGATCTGGAGGACCGCTGGCGCGAGAACTCGTGGCCCAACGTGAAGACCCCGCGCACGCTGCTGGCGACCCTGCCCACCGGAGCCTTCCCCGGCGTCGACACGACCGACGTGTACGAGTTCCTGGAGGCGCACGCACCGCGGTGAGACGCCGGTCGATACGCTCAGTCGATGAGCAGCGACGTCTTCCCCGGTCCGTTCGGCCCGATGCCCGAGGCAGGGTCCGCCGCGATCATGTGGATGCCGTCGCCGTCGGATGCGCGGAGACCGGTGCGGTTCATCGGCGGCTTCGAGCCGTTCGCCGGGTTCGTACGGAGTCAGGGCGCGGACCCGAATCTCCTGGCCCACGACCTCGCGGCGACGTGGGATTTCGTGGCCGCGCATCATGTGATCCTCGACAGCGCCGACCTGGCCGCTGCGGCGGCGCGTTTCGTGGGCAACGTCATCGCCATGGTGCATCCGGCAGCGACATGGCGGATGGCGGCCGAGCCCGAGATAGGGACGAACACCCTCTCCATCCCGGTCGAGGCGCTCGTGCAGGGGATGGTGCGGCAGTCCGACCAGCGCGAAGCCTTCCTGCGGATGATCGAGTCGTGGGATCAGGACGACCTCGACGACCAGAAGGTGAGGGCGCTGTCCGCCGAGGCGCCCGAGCGCACCGCCGTGCTCCCTGCGAGCGCCTACGTCCGTCCCGCTCTCCCGCTCCTGCTCTTCCGCGACGACCGGGGCGAGGTCATCCGCTACGGACGCCGCTGGTCCGAGGGTGCCCCGCCGGAGGAGGCCTACTCCCGGGAATCGCACCCGGAGCGCTTCGAACCGTTGCTTCTCGTGGTCGAAGCCCTCGTCGAACACCTTCGTGCCGGGTACGAAGTCGAGGTGCGGCGTGAGCGCGATGAGGGAGGTGCCGAAAGCATCGTGCTCGACCCCGCGGTCGGAGCGGCGATCAGCCTCGCTCCGATGCCTCCCGTCGTCCGCGTCGAAACCGGGGCACTCTTCCATGCGATCGTCCCGTCGTGCGTGTGCGACGCCTGCGACGAGACTGCCGAAAGCGCGGCGGACGAGATAGAGCGGATCGTGCTGTCCGTCGCCTCAGGCGGTTTCCGGGAGAAGTACCCCGTCGGGCGACGCGCCTGGCTGTACACGGAGGTGCGGTCCCCCGACGGGGAGCGTCGGGAGACCGCCGCGGGTCCGGCCCCGGAGCTGACCGCGGACGAGCGGGAGCGCGTGACGTCGCTGTTGAGCGGACTCGATGGCGGCTGGTGGCCGGCCTGGCCCCTCCGCTCGACCTCGGTCTGACCTCCGGTCTCCGCTGTCCTCATGGGCGGAGGCATGGTGCGCCCGTCATGCCGTTCGTCAAAACTTAGTTTGATCTTGCTTAGTCAAGATTGACTATGTTACTTTCATCGAGCCATCAACGACGAACGGCCGAGAAGGGACCCTCATGGCTACTTCCCCTGCGGAAACCCGATTCCGCATCACTGCCACCCTGACGTGCGTTCTCGCCGCCACGCTGACGCTCGGAGCATGCTCCGCGCAGACGCCAGGCGGCGATACCGCCCCCACGAGTGCGAACGACAGCGACGCCTGCAAGCGGAATCAGGATGCCGGCACCATCACCTACATCTCCGGTTACGGCTACTCCGCCAGCGCCGGTCAGCTCGATGTGTTCCTCGCCGAGGAGCTGGGCTACTTCGACGATCTGTGCCTCGATGTCGAGATCAACGCCTCAGGGGCGAACGGGCAGCAGCTCGTGGCTTCCGGGCAGGCGCAGTTCACCGCGCTCGGCTCCGCGTCCGATGTGATGCTGGCGGCCGCCAACAGCAAGAACCTCACGGCGGTCGCCACCTACGGCACCACCCCGCCGTTCTCCATCTTCGGCAACGAGAAGCTCGAGAGCCTCACGGACCTCGAGGGCGGATCGCTCGGGTACTTCATCAACCTGACACCGATCGCCTCGGCCATGCTCGACGAAGCCGGGGTCGACGTCTCGAAGGTCGAGATGGTGAAGATGACCAACTACGACCCGACCGTCGTGGTGCGCGAGCAGGTCGACGCGATCGTCGGCTACGCCTCGAACCAGCCCCAGTCGCTCAAGGCACAGGGCATGCCGTTCAGCGAGTTCCTCCCCTCCGACCTCGGCGTCGAGGGCACGTACAACGTGATGGAGGTCAACTCCCGGTTCCTCGATGAGCACCGCGAGGTCGCCGCCGACTTCATGCGCGCGAGCCTCAAGGCGCTCCAGTACTGCCTCGACGAATCCGATGCGTGCATCGACAAGCTGGCGAAGCTGGCCGAGGACAACGGGCAGGGAGCCGCGTTCCCGCGCGAGCAGCTCGCCCGCACGTGGGAGGTGGAGTCCGCCTGGGTGCGCGAGAGTGCCGGCGGCAACCCCGGCGTGCAGAACGAGTCCATGTGGGAGCCCGAGTACGCCCTCGTGAAGAAGTACGGCGACGTCAAGGAGCTGCCCGCGATCGCCGACATGATGGACGCCGACCTGGTCGCCGACCTCTACGACGGTGACACCCTGATCTGGCAGGAGAAGTGATGACGGTCGCACACGGCGCCGGCGTCGAGGTCAGGAACGTCTCGAAGTCCTTCGGCGTCGACGGCGCGAAGGTCACCGTGCTCGATGACGTGAGTCTCACGATCGGGATGGGCGAGTTCGTCTCGGTGATCGGGCCCAGCGGTTGCGGGAAGTCCACGCTGCTCAAGGTGGTCGCCGGGCTCCTCGACGCCGACTCCGGCACCGTCACGATCGACGGCGAGAGCGTCAGGGCGGCCTCGCGTGACAAGAAGATCGGACTCGTGCCGCAGTCTCCGGCGCTGCTGCCGTGGAAGACGGTGCGCGAGAACGTCGAGCTCCCCGTGCGGATCAACCGCGGGGCCAACGGCGACCGTGCGCTCCGCGACCCGGCCGAGCTGCTGTCGACCTTCGGCCTCGGCCATGCACTGAAGAAGTACCCGGGGCAGCTCTCCGGGGGTATGCAGCAGCGCGCCGCGATCGCCAGGGCGTTCGTGTTCGACCCGGCGATCATGCTGATGGACGAGCCGTTCTCCGCCCTCGACGAGATGAACCGGGACCTGCAGCGGATCGCTCTGCTGGACTTCTGGCAGTCGAACCGCAAGGCCGTGATGTTCGTCACGCACTCGGTGCCGGAGGCGATCATGCTCTCCGACCGCATCGTGGTCATGGCCGCGCACCCCGGACGCATCGCCCAGGTGATCGACGTGAACCTGCCGCGACCGCGTACCGAAGAGGCCTACGCGACGGACGAGTTCCGCGAACTGGAAGCAGTCGTGCGCGGTGCGCTGCGCGCGCAGACGGAGAAGGCCCATGTCTGAGCTGACGATGAGAGACACCACCGCGACGATCGCGACCGCCCGTCTGAAGGGCCAGCCCCGCCGCGGCGCTCCCTCCTGGCTGCGGTGGGGATCGTGGGGCCCCACCCTGATCACCTTCGTGATCGCCGCGCTGCTCTGGCAGGTCGTGGCCTGGACCAACCCATACGTGCTCCCCACGCTGGAGGCGATCGGTGCGAGCCTCGTCGATGACGCCGGCATGTACTGGTCGAACTTCCTCGTCACGCTGCTCGAGGTGGTGGTCGGTGCCTCCGCCGGCATCCTCGCCGGGTTCCTCCTGGCTGTGGTGATGGCGGAGTTCCAGATCATCGAGCGGGCGGTCATGCCGCTCGTGATCATCGTGATGGTGACCCCCATCGTCGCGATCGCCCCGGCGCTGGTCGTGGCGTTCGGCTTCGGCATGGTGCCGAAGTTCATCGTGACCGGCCTCGTGGTGTTCTTCCCGATGCTCGTGAACTCCCTCGCAGGGCTCCGCGACGTCGACCAGAAGGCCATGGACGTGTTCAAGACGCTGCATGCCTCGCGGTGGGAG
This sequence comes from Microbacterium sp. Beta, assembly GCF_005502545.1. Classification (NCBI taxonomy): domain Bacteria; kingdom Bacillati; phylum Actinomycetota; class Actinomycetes; order Micrococcales; family Microbacteriaceae; genus Microbacterium; species Microbacterium sp. Beta. The sequence goes on along the minus strand of NZ_SCOG01000027.1, from coordinate 35,352 downwards.
ATCTTCCGCGAACTGCGCTTCCCCGGCAGCATGCCGTACGTGTTCGCCGGCCTCCGCATCGCCCTGCCGCTCGCCGTGGTCGGCGCCGCGGTCGCCGAGTTCGTCGCGGCGGGGCAGCAGGCCGGCCTCGGCTCGCTCGTCACCACCTCGGCCGCCCAGGCGAACCTCCCCGTCACCTGGGCCAGCATCGCCCTGCTGTGCCTGCTCGGCGTGCTCCTCATCATCGTCCTCGCCCTGGTGCGCAAGCGCGTGCTCTGGTGGAGCGACGGCGAGGTCACGGCCAAGGGCTGACGCGGCGCCCGCCTCCCGGGACGGGATCCCCCACCCGTCCCGGGGTTCCTCCGGCGTGCCCGGAGAACAGCCCAGATCCACCCGAACCACCCACAAGGAAGGCACCCGCACATGACCGATCAGAACACCGTCAAACCGCTGCGTCTCGGCCTCTTCGAGAACGCGCAGGCGAACGACTCCGGCACCGCGACCTGGCGGCACCCCGACAACGGGCGCTACCTGTTCGACAAGCTCGAGTACTGGCGCGACACCGCGCGCATGGTCGAGGACGCCGGGTTCGACTTCCTTTTCCTCGCGGATGCCTGGGGCTGGGCCGACGTCGCGGGTGAACGCCCCGACATCTGCTCCGTCGAAGGCCTCGATCTGCCCCGGCTCGACCCGGCGATCATCCTTGCCGCACTCATCCCCGAGACCACGCGACTGGGGCTCGTCGCCACCGGATCCACGCTGCTCGAGCCGCCCTATTCGTTCGCGCGCCGCATGGCGACGCTCGACATCCTCTCGGGCGGACGCATCGGCTGGAACGTGGTCACCACGGGCACGGCCGACACCGCGGTGCAGGGCTTCGGTGTGCCGATGGTCGGCCACGACGAGCGCTACCTCATGGCCGACGACTTCATGCAGGTCGTCTACAAGCTGTGGGAGCAGGCGTGGGAGGAAGGCGCCCTGGAGCGCGACAAGGCCGGTCGCTTCGCCGACCCGTCCAAGGTGCACCGCATCGCGCACGACGGTCCCTATTTCCGCTCGCACGGCTACGGCAACACCTCGCGCTCGCCGCAGGGGACGCCGGTGCTGTTCCAGGCCGGGGCATCGCCCGCCGGTCGCGAGTTCGGCGGCAAGCACGGCGAGGCGATCTTCGTCGGCAGCGGTTCGGTCGAACAGCTCAGTGCGCACTCGAGTGCGATCCGCGAGGAGGCCGTCAAGAACGGTCGCGGGGCCGACGAGGTCAAGATCATGTCGGCGTTCGCCGCGGTCGTCGGCAGCACCGAGGAGGAGGCCCGGCGCAAGTACGCCGAGGTCGCCGACGCGCAGAACCCCGATGTCACGGTCGCCTCCTACGCATGGTTCACCGGCCTCGACCTCTCGGCGTACGCGCCGAACACGCCGATGTCGGAGCTCAGCACCGAACTCTCGCAGACGCAGGTCGCCCGCTTCGCGGACAAGACCGTCGGCGATGTGCTGGGGGATTGGCACGCGCACGGCGTCGGAGCCCGCCCCATCGTCGGCACCCCGGAGCAGGTCGCTGACCGGATGATCGAGCTCGCCGACGGCGCCGACCTCGACGGGTTCCTGTTCGCCCCCGTCATCCCGCCGGCCTCGACCGTCGACTTCATCGAGCACGTGCTGCCGATCCTCAAGGAGCGCGGCGCGATCGCGGAGCCCTCGTCCGAGCCGCAGTCGCTGCGCGAGCGCCTGATCGGCACGCCCACGCCGGCGCTCGCCGAGTCGCACACGGGCTCGCAGTACCGGCGGACGATGTCGCGTGTCTGACACCCTCGCCGGCGTCGCCGTGGTGGGGAGCGCGAACCTCGACCTCGTGGTCGAGGTCTCGCGCCCTCCGCTCGTCGGTGAGACGCTCCTTGGCCGTGCCGGTGGCCGCTTCTCGGGCGGCAAGGGCCTGAACCAGGCCGTCGCCTCCGCCCGCAGCGGGGCGTCCACGCGGTTCTGCGGGGTCGTCGGAACGGACGAGGCCGGCGACGTGCTGCAGCGGACGCTGGCGGATGCCGGAGTAGAGGCGGCCCTGCGCCGAAGCGCCGTCGCCCCGACCGGTGTCGCCCATGTGCTGGCCTTCGACGACGGGGACAACAGCATCATCGTGGCGGCCGGCGCGAACGGGGAGCTCGGCGCCGATGACGCGGTCGCCGGGGTCGAGGGCGCCGCGGTCGTCCTCGCTCAGCTGGAGATTCCTCTCGCGAGCGTGGCGGCGGCGCTGCGGGCCGGCCGCGCAGCGGGAGCGCTGACGATCCTGAACGCCGCGCCCGCACACGCGGCGACGATCGGGATGCTCGCCGACGTCGATGTGCTGGTCGTGAACGAGACCGAGTGCGCCGAGCTCGGCGGCATCGACCGGCTGTACGCCGCAGGTGCCGGGCTCGTGGTCCTCACCCGAGGTGCCGGGGGAGTGACGCTGCACCGGGCGGGAGACGACCCGCTGCACGTCGACGCCTTCCGGATCGATCCGGTGGACACGACCGGCGCCGGTGACGCGTTCTGCGGGGCACTGGCAGCTGCGCTCGCTCAGGGGGCTGCCATCCAAGCGGCGCTGATCCGCGCCTGCGCTGCCGGCGCTGTCGTCGCCCAGCACCGCGGCGCGACGACGACTGCTCTCTCGCCCACCTCGATCGCGGCGCTCGTGGCGTCGCGCTGAGGTCAGTCCGAGGCGGCAGCGTCAGCCGTTGCCGCGCTCTCGACCGTCTCGCCGGCGAAGGTGTACTCGCCGTCGCGCAGACGAGCCAGCAGGTCGAGCAGCCACTGCTTCTCCGCAGTGAGACGCGCGGTGGAGAGGTCGAAGATCTCCCGCACGTACTTCGGGGTGGTCTCGGAGCGCAGGGTGTCCTGCACATCGAAGCCGTTCTGCGTGATGATCGCGTCGCTCTTGATGAGGCGGTGCTCGAGGCCGGCGATCACCTCCTGCCGGCTCAGCACGAACATGAACGAGGCCACGGTCATGATCGCCTGCGTGTCGAAGGCCGCCACGTTCCAGAGGTTCTCGCGCAGCATGCGCTGCAGTTCGACCTCGCCGGCCGGAGTGATGCGGTACGTCGTGCGGGCCGGACGCTTCCCCTCGGCTTCGGTGCCGCTCTCGGCGATGTAGCCGTCGACCTCGAGCGCGCGCAGGGCGTTGTAGATCGAGCCCGGCTGGATGTGGGCCCACTCGTCGACGTGCCACGTCATGAGTTCTCGGCGGAGGAAGTACCCGTGCACGGGCTGGAACTGCTTCACGGCACCGAGGACGACGAGGCGGGTGGTCGACATGACCCTCATGCTAACGGCTGGGATCACACATTCCTGTTGTTTGCATGATCAAAGTTGCCTATTATCTAAACTAGTCAAAGTTGACTAACGAAAGGAAGCCGAAATGACGACTGCCGTGACCGACGCGCTGCCGAACGATGCCCTGCCGCGCGATCTCGCCCTCCGCCGAGCCTTCTCCGTGTATCCGACCGGCGTCGTGGCCCTCGCCGCGCACGTGGAGGATCGCGCCGTCGGCATGGCCGTCAACTCCTTCACCTCGATCTCGCTCGAACCTGCGCTGGTCGCGATCAGCGCGGCCCGCACGTCGAAGACCTGGCCGGTGTTGCGTGCGGTTCCCGAGCTCGGCATGAGCGTTCTCGCAGCGCACCACGAGCCCCTCAGCCGGTCGCTCTCCGCGCGAGAGGGCGACCGGTTCGGTGGGCATGAGTGGCGGCGCACGGATGGGGGCGCCGTCCTGATCGCCGACGCGGCCCTGTGGCTCACCTGCCGTCTGCACAGCACCTTCGACGGCGGGGACCACGAGATCGCACTGTACGAGATCGCCGACGTCACGTTGTTCGACGACATCGAACCGCTCGTCTTCCATCAGAGCCGTTACCGCTCCATCGCCGCCCCCGAGAGCGCGTGAGCACTTCGCCGCTCGGGACGATCGTCGGACGGGTCGTCCCCGGCGACGGCCGCGGGCGTGAGCTCGGCTTCCCGACGGCGAACCTCGAACTCGATGGTGCGCGTCTGCCTGAGGACGGGATCTACGCGGCGTGGGTGCGGATCGACGATGATCCGCGGCACCGTGCGGCGAGTGTCAGCGTCGGGACGAACCCGACCTTCGAAGGCGATCGCGGCCGACGCGTCGAGGCGCACCTGCACGATGTGGACCTGGATCTGTACGGCCGACGGCTGGCCGTGACTCTCGTCGCGCGTCTGCGCCCGACCCTGCGCTTCGACGGCGTCGACGCTCTGATCGCGCAGACCGCAGACGACGTGACCCGCTGCCGCACCCTCCTCACCTCCTGACCCCCCGGCACCCGCGTGTCGGCGGCAGTGGGAGAGGTGGGGAGAGGGGGTCAGTCGCGGGCGGTCTGGAGGATGGTCCAGAGCTCGGCGCGGGCGGGGAAGGTGGACAGGTCGACGTCGAGCAGTGCGCCGGCTTGGGCGATGCGGGTGCGCAGGGTGTGTCGGTGAATCCCGAGAGCGTTCGCGGCGGATTCGGCCTTCGCGTCGTGCTCGAGCCAGGTGCGCAGCGAGCGCTCGAGGTCGGCGCCGGTGCGGGCATCGTGCTCGCGCACCGGGGCGAGTCGAGACTCGGCGACCAGGCGGGCCTCGTCGGTCGCGAGGGCGGTGAGGATGCTCGACCCCACGGTGTCGGCGTACCGGGCGGTCCCGTGCGAGCCCTGCTGGCGCAGCGCGGTGAGTGCCTGCGCATGGGCACGGGCGAACGAATCGTAGCCCTCCGAATCGGAGACGCCGATGCGGATGCCGAACCGCGCGGCGACCTCATCGAGCAGCCCTTCGTCGGCGACCGACACGCACATCGTGACGCCGTCCTCCGACTCGGCCAGGAAGAAGGAGGTGCCGTGTTCGGACCGGTGTCGCTCCCACCAGTCGGCCAGGGGTCCCGCAGGGGCGTCGGCCGCGACCGCGACCAGCACGGGCGCGGGTGGCAGGCTTCCCAGCACCCGCCTGGCGAGAGAGGGGTCGTCGGCGAGGAGAGAGCCGAGGAGCTGGGTGTGCAGGCGGCGTCGGCTGCGCGCCAGCTGCTCGCTCTGCTCCATCGCGAGTCCCGCCATGGCGATGACCGATGTCACGACCGAGCGTGCTTCGGGGTCGAGCGTCTCGATGGCCAGGGCGATGACGCCGCGCAGGTGTCCGCCGCGGCCCACCGTGAACAGCATGAACGAGTGACCCTCGATGCTGAGCGACTGCCCGGCCTCGAGCCCCCGCGTGAGGATCTCGACCACGCGGGAGCCGAGTTCGTCGAGCACACGCGCCTCGATGGCGTCACGCGGGTGAGCGAACGTGAGGGCTCCGGCGGCGTCGAACATGCCAGACCAGACGTCGAGCCGACGCCCGAGCTCCGCGATCGTCGCGTCGAGGCCGTGCGGACGGAGGGCGGCGAGGGCCAGAGCGCGCTGCGTGTCGAGCGCCCATGACCGTCGTGCATAGGCCTGAGCCGCGATGGCCTCGGAGTGTGCACGTGCGACGGCGATGAACGGGGTGCGATACGGTACGGCGAACAGGGGCATCCCGTGCACAGCGCAGGCCTCGACGAGCTCGTCGGGGATCCCTGAGCGATGCACCTCGGTACCGAATCCCAGGCCGATCACGCCGCGGTCTGCGAGCCGCCCGACATACGTGTCGATGCTCACGGCCTCGTCGAACTGCGTCCCCGTGGTCAGCAGTGCCAGGTCTTCCGAGAGGAACGGGGTCGGGTCGGCGAGGTCGGAGCTGTGAACCCAGCGCAGGGGGCGGTCGAGAGCGCCTTCCGGGATGTCGGCTTCGCGAGGCACCAGCGAGAGCCCGAGGTCACGACGCTGCAGCAGCGCGCGCAGGGTCGGCTGAGCGGTGACGGCCATGACATTCTCCGGAACTTGTACACGCAGGCGAACTGACGCTACAGATTGTACAGACCGGTGAATGCAGCAGTCTCGGTCACCGCCGTACGCTCGCGAACATGGCACTCCTCGACACCGCAGCCCCCGCAGTCCCTCTCGGTGGACCCGACCTCCCGCAGGAGCGTCGCCTGGTCACGGACCTCCCCGGCCCCCGTTCGGCCGAGATCCTCGCGCGCAAGGCGGACGCCGTCGCCGCGGGTGTCGGACACACGGTTCCGATCGCGGCCGTCGCCGCGGGCGGCGGAGTGGTCGTCGACGCCGACGGCAACTCGCTCATCGACCTCGGTTCCGGCATCGCCGTGACCACGGTGGGCAACGCGCACCCCAAGGTCGCTGCGGCCGTCGCCGCTCAGGCCGCGCAGTTCACGCACACCTGCTTCATGATCTCGCCGTACGAGTCCTACGTGGGCGTGGCCGAAGCACTCAACCGCGTCACCCCCGGCGACTTCGCCAAGAAGAGTGCCCTGTTCAACTCGGGCGCCGAAGCGGTCGAGAACGCGATCAAGATCGCCCGCAAGCACACCGGTCGCCAGGCCGTCGTCGCATTCGACCACGGCTACCACGGCCGCACGAACCTGACCATGGCGCTCACCGCCAAGTCGATGCCCTACAAGAGCGGCTTCGGCCCGTTCGCCCCCGAGGTGTACCGCGCGCCGATGTCGTACCCCTTCCGCGACGGACTCGACGGGCGCGAGGCCGCGGCCCGCGTGATCCTCCAGCTCGAGAAGCAGATCGGTGCCGACAACCTGGCCGCGGTCATCATCGAGCCCATCCAGGGCGAGGGTGGCTTCATCGTCCCGGCCGACGGCTTCCTCCCCGCGATCGTCGACTGGTGCCGCGCGAACGGCGTCGTCTTCATCGCCGACGAGGTGCAGACCGGCTTCGCCCGCACCGGTCACATGTTCGCGAGCGAGATCTTCGGCATCGAGCCCGACCTGATCACCACGGCCAAGGGCATCGCCGGCGGCCTCCCGCTCGCCGCCGTCACCGGTCGTTCCGAGATCATGGACGCCTCGCACTCCGGCGGTCTCGGCGGCACCTACGGCGGCAATCCGATCGCCTGTGCCGCGGCCCTCGCCTCGATCGACGTGTTCGAGAACGACGGCGTCATCGAGCGGGCACGCGAGATCGGCACCATCCTCATCGACCGTCTCACCGCGATCCAGCAGAACGACCCGCGCGTCGGAGACATCCGCGGCCACGGCGCCATGATCGCCGCCGAGTTCGTGGATCCCGAGACCAAGGCACCGAACGCCGCTCTCACGGCGGCCGTCGCGAAGGCGTGCATCGCGCAGGGCGTCATCGTCCTCACCTGCGGCACCTACGGCAACGTCATCCGCTTCCTTCCTCCGCTCTCGATCGGCGACGACCTGCTGAACGAAGGACTCGACATCGTGGCCGCAGCCCTGGCTGCAGCCGCCGAATAACATGCAGGCCGCGCTCCCGCGCGGCCTGACCCCCTGTCCGGTCGCGACCCCAATCGGGGGATTTCGGGTCGCGACCGGCACTACTTCCCCCAACGAAGGAGTTGCAGATGTCTGAGATCACCCGCGACGTACTCATCATCGGTGCCGGAGCCGCAGGCCTCACGGCCGCGAACGACCTGCGCAAGGCCGGCCTGTCGGTCGCCGTGCTGGAGGCCCGCGACCGCGTGGGCGGACGCCTGTGGACCGACGTCATCGACGGTGCCATGCTCGAGATCGGCGGCCAGTGGGTCTCGCCCGACCAGGACGCGCTCAAGGACACGATCGAGGAGCTGGGCCTCGAGACCTACAGCCGTTACCGCGAGGGTGACAGCGTCTACGTCGGACCCGACGGGAAGACCCACCGCTTCACGGGGGAGATGTTCCCCGTCTCGCCGGAGACCGAGGCCGTGATCGCCCGCATCACCGGCATCCTCGACGCGCTGGTCGCGGAGATCGACCCCGATCAGCCGTGGGCGCACCCCAAGGCCGAGGAGTGGGACTCCATCACCTGGGATGCCTGGCTGCGTTCGCAGACCGACGACGACGAGGCCGTGCGCAACCTCGCCTTCGCCACGGGCTCCGCGATGCTCACCAAACCCACGCACTCGTTCTCGCTCCTGCAGTCGCTCCTGATGGCCGCGTCCGCCGGTTCCTACTCGAACCTGGTCGACGCCGACTTCATCCTCGACAAGCGCGTCGTGGGCGGTCTCCAGCAGGTGCCGCTGCGCCTTGCCGAGCGTCTGGGCGACGACGTGCTGTTGAACCAGCCCGTCCGCCGCCTCGAGTGGTCGGATGCCGGTGTGGTCGCCGTCACCGACGAGCTCACCGTGCGCGCCCGCCACGCGATCCTCGCGCACGCACCGGTTCTCTACAGCCGCATCTCGTTCGACCCGCCGCTTCCGCGCCGCCAGCACCAGCTGCACCAGCACCTCTCGATGGGCTTCGTCATCAAGGTGCACGCCGTGTACGACCGGCCGTTCTGGCGCGAGCAGGGTCTCAGCGGCACCGCGTTCAGCCCGTACGAACTGTCGCACGAGGCCTACGACAACACCAACCACGGCGATGAGCGTGGCACCCTGGTCGGCTTCGTCTCCGACGCCAACGCCGACGGTGTCTTCGAGCTCTCGGCCGAGGAGCGCAAGGCGCGCATCCTCGAGTCGCTGTCGCACTACTACGGCCCCGAGGCCAAGAACCCGGTCGTCTACTACGAGAGCGACTGGGGCAGCGAGGAGTGGACGCGCGGCGCCTATGCCGCCAGCTTCGACATGGGCGGCCTGCACCGCTACGGCGCGGACCTGCGCAGCGCGGTCGGACCGATCCACTTCGCGTGCAGCGACATGGCAGGCGCCGGGTATCAGCACGTGGACGGTGCGATCCGGATGGGACACCTGGTCGCCTCCAACATCGTCGATGCGAGTCGTGAGGCCGGCGCTGTCGAGAGCAGCAGCTGATGACCGGGTCGGTCGTCGTCGGATACACGGCGACGGACGCGGGAGCGGATGCCGCAGCGCTGGGTGCACGCATCGCCCGCAGCCTGGGAGCGACCCTGCACCTGGTGATCGTGCTGCCCAACGAAGGCACGCGCAGCGCCGCGGTGCCGCCGGAGCGCGCCTACGAGGAGCACATCCGCTCGCAGGCCAAGAAGTGGCTCGGCGACGCCGTCGTCCGGTTGCCGCAGGAGCTGATCCGCAGCGGACACGTCCGCTTCTCCGAGTCCTTCGCCGAGGGGCTCATCGCCGCCGGTGAGGAGTTCGGCGCACGTCTGATCGTGATCGGCGCGGCGGGCGGCGGCATCTTCGGACGCCACCGTCTCGGCAGCGTGGCCTCCGAGCTGCTGCACTCGTCGACCATCCCGGTGGCCCTGGCACCCGTCGGCACGGCGCAGCAGGACGACCACGTCATCCCGCGTGTCACGGTCGCGGTCGGCTCACGGCCGGGCGCGGACGCGCTGCTCGACGAAGCGGTGTCGCTCGCCGGAGACAGCGGTGTCGATCTGCGACTCGTCTCCCTCGTGCCGTTCGACGTGCCACCCGGCCTCGACACGGGAGCCATCCGCACCGTAGGGGACACGCACGGTCGAGAGGTTCTCGCGATGGCGACCGAGCTCCTCCCGGACGGGCGCACCGCCGCGGTCGAGAAGGCCCCAGGCGACACGGTCGAGGATGCGGTCGCGAACCTCTCCTGGCTTCCCGGTGAGGTCATCCTGGTCGGATCGAGCAGGCTGGCACAGCCGCGCCGACTGTTCCTGGGCTCCACGGCGGCGAAGATGCTGCACGTTCTGCCCGTCCCCATGATCGTCGTCCCGCGCACCCGCAACGAAGCAGGAGAACGCTGATGAGCAGCACCCACCGGGCGACGGAGCCCGAATCCGGCGTCACCACCGGGATCTCCACCAAGGGCCTGAGCGCCGGAACGGTCGGCCTGATCGGCGCGGTCGTGATCGGCATCTCGTGCATCGCGCCCGCCTACACGTTCACGGCGGCCGTCGGACCCGTGGCCTCCACCGTCGGGTCCCAGATCCCGGCGATCATCCTCGTCGGGTTCATCCCGATGCTCCTGGTCGCCTTCGGCTACCGCGAGCTCAACAACCGGATGCCCGACTCCGGAACGTCGTTCACCTGGGCGGCCCGCGCCTTCGGTCCCTGGGTCGGCTGGATGGCCGGCTGGGGCCTCGTCGTCGCCACGATCCTCGTGCTGTCCAACCTCGCGGGCATCGCCGTGGACTTCCTCTTCCTGCTGATCTCGCAGATCACGGGCAACCCCGACATCGCCTCCCTCGCGAGCGTCACCTGGATCAACATCGGCGTGTGCCTGCTGTTCATGCTCGGCGCGACGTGGATCTCGTACCGCGACATGCAGACGACGCAGAAGCTGCAGTACTGGCTCGTCAGCTTCCAGATCCTCGTGCTGCTGTTCTTCGCCGGGGCCGCGATCGTGCAGGCGGTGAACGGCAACGGCTTCGACTACCAGCCGTTCGACCTCGGCTGGTTCAACCCGTTCGCGATCTCGTCGTTCAGCGCCGTCGCCGCCGGCCTCTCCCTGTCGATCTTCATATTCTGGGGCTGGGACGTCACCCTCACCATGAACGAGGAGACCAAGGATCCGGAGAAGACCCCGGGGCGTGCCGCCACCGTCACGGTGCTCATGATCGTCTCCCTGTACCTGCTGCTGGCGGTCGCGATGATCATGTTCGCCGGCGTCGGCACCGGAGCGTTGGGCCTCGGCAACGAGGACATCCAGGAGAATGTGTTCTTCCACCTCTCCGGCCCGATCCTCGGCCCGCTCGCGTTCCTCGTGTCGCTCGCGGTGCTGACCAGTTCGGCATCGTCGCTGCAGTCCACGTTCGTGGGCCCCGCGCGCACCCTGCTGGCGATGGGGCACTACGGCGCACTGCCCAAGTCGTTCGCGAAGGTCAGCCCGCGGTTCTTCACCCCGGGGTACGCGACCATCGCCTCCGCCATCGTGGCATCGGCCTTCTACGCCGTGATGCGCATCGTCAGCGAGGACACGCTGTGGGACACCATCCTGACGCTCGGCATGATGATCTGCTTCTACTACGGGATCACCGCATTCGCCTGCGTCTGGTACTTCCGCAAGCAGTGGTTCGACTCGACGCGGAACTTCTTCTTCACGTTCCTGTTCCCGCTGGTCGGCGGCGCGATCCTCGCGGTGCTGTTCTTCACCACGCTGATCGACTCGATGGACCCGGCCTACGGCTCCGGCTCGCAGATCGGCGGGGTCGGCATCGTGTTCATCCTCGGCATGCTGATCATCGTCGTCGGCATCGTCGTCATGATCTGGAACGCGATCAGACGGCCCGCCTTCTTCCGCGGACAGACCCTGGGCATCGACGCACCGCCCAGTCGACGCAAGCGCTCCTAGCCCTCCTCACAGAAAGAGAATCATGAGCACTCAGACCGAACAGGCGCTCCTGGACAGCATCCCCACCGGACTCTTCATCGGGGGCCAGTGGATCGACGGCGAGACCGGCGGCACCTTCGATGTGAAGGACCCCGCGACCGGTTCCGTGATCCGCACCATCGCCGACGCGACGCCCGGCGACGGCATCCGCGCCCTCGACGCCGCAGTCGCCGCGCAGGACGCCTGGGCCGCGACGGCTCCGCGCCTGCGCAGCGAGATCCTCCGCAAGTCCTTCTACCTCGTGCAGGAGCACAAGGAGGATCTGGCCCTTCTCATGACGCTCGAGATGGGCAAGCCTCTCGCCGAAGCACGTGGCGAGGTCGGCTACGGCGGGGAGTTCCTGCGCTGGTTCAGCGAGGAGGCCGTGCGCATCAGCGGTCGCTACGGCATCAACCCCGAGGGCACCGGCCACATGGTCGTATCGCAGCGCCCGGTCGGACCGTCGTTCTTCGTGACGCCGTGGAACTTCCCGTTCGCCATGGCCACCCGCAAGATCGCCCCCGCACTCGCAGCGGGCTGCACCGTCGTGATCAAGCCCCCGGCACTCACGCCCCTGACGACCATGTACTTCGTCTCGCTGCTCGAGCAGGCAGGCCTTCCCGCCGGTGTCGTGAACGTCGTGCAGACGTCGAAGTCGAGTGCGCTGTCGGCGCCCATCATCGCCGACCCGCGCCTGCGCAAGCTCTCCTTCACCGGGTCGACCGAGGTGGGCCGCAAGCTCATCGCCCAGGCGGCCGAAGGCGTGCTGCGCGTGTCGATGGAACTGGGCGGCAACGCTCCGTTCGTGGTGTTCGACGACGCCGACCTCGACAAGGCCGTGGACGGTGCGCTGGCCGCGAAGTTCCGCAACATCGGCCAGGCCTGCACGGCCGCGAACCGCTTCATCGTGCACAAGGACGTCGCCGGGGAATTCGCCAAGCGCGTGACCGAGCGCGTCAACGGCATGAAGATCGGCCGCGGCACGGAAGAGGGCGTGGCGATCGGACCGCTCATCGACGAGGACGCCGTGGCCAAGGCCGGCGAGCTCGTGGACGATGCGGTCGAACGCGGTGCGACCCTGCTCGCCGGCGGCAAGGCCGTCGAGGGCACCGGCACGTTCTACGAGCCCACCGTGCTCACCGACGTGGTCGCCGGAAGCGCGATCCTCCGCGAGGAGATCTTCGGACCGGTGCTCGCGATCGCGACCTTCGAGACCGAGGAAGAGGCCGTGCGCCTGGCGAACGACACCGAGTACGGGCTCGTGTCGTACGTGTTCACCGAGAACCTGCAGCGCGGGCAGCGGATGATCGACGGGCTCGAGACCGGCATGATGGGTCTCAACGTGGGAGTGGTCTCGAATGCGGCCGCACCCTTCGGAGGCGTCAAGCAGTCCGGCGTCGGACGCGAGGGCGGCTTCGAGGGCATCCACGAGTACCTGTCCACCAAGTACACGCTGATCCCGGTCTCCTGACCTTCCGGGTGGGTCCCTGAGCTTGTCGAAGGGCCCACCCCACCCGAACGGCCTGGGTCCCTGAGCCTGTCGAAGGGACCCGCACACGAGAGGACAACCATGACCGACTACGCCGTCATCAACCCCGCCACCGGAGAGACGCTGGCGTCCTTCGACACCTTCACCGACGCTCAGATCGAAGAGGCCGTGGCCGCGGCCGACGAAGCCCACCGCGGGTGGTCGCGTTCGTCGACGGTCGCAGAGCGCGCTGCCCTCGTCCGCCGTGCGGCCGAGCTGCACCGCGAGCGCCGCGAGGAGCTCGCGGACATCTTCGTGCGCGAGATGGGCAAGCCCCGCGAGGCCGCGCTCGGTGAGGTCGACTTCGCCGCGGACATCGCCGAGTACTACGCCGACCAGGCGGAGTCGATCATGGCCGACCAGCCGATCGCGATCCTGGGGGAGGGGTCGGCCATCATCCGCCGCTCCTCGCTCGGTCCGCTCGTCGGCATCATGCCGTGGAACTTCCCGGCGTACCAGATCGTGCGCTTCGCCGCGCCCAACCTCATCGTGGGCAACACGATCCTGCTCAAGCCCGCACCGCAGTGCCCGGAGTCGTCGACCGCGATCGAGAAGATCTACCACGACGCCGGGTTCCCGAAGGGCGCCTACCAGAACGTGCTCGCCACGAACGAGCAGATCGCGACCATGATCGCCGATCCGCGCGTGCAGGGCGTCTCGCTCACCGGTTCCGAGCGCGCAGGCGCCGCGGTCGCCGAGATCGCGGGCCGCAACCTCAAGAAGGTCGCGCTCGAGCTGGGCGGCTCCGACCCCTTCATCGTGCTGTCGACCGACGACCTCGACGCCACCGTCCAGGCCGGCGTCGATGCGCGTCTGGACAACAACGGCCAGGCCTGCAACGGCGCCAAGCGCTTCATCGTCGTCGACGGTCTCTACGACGCGTTCGTGGAGAAGTTCACGGCGGCGATGGCCGCGGTCGAGGCGACCGACCCCATGCGCGACGACACGGTGCTCGGTCCGGTGTCGTCCGAGACCGCGGCGGAGAACCTGCAGAAGCAGATCGATCAGGCCGTCGAGCAGGGCGCCACGCTGCTCACGGGTGGCACCCGCGACGGTGCGTTCTTCGCTCCGACCGTGCTGGCCGACGTGACGCCGGAGATGAACGTCTACCGTGAGGAGCTCTTCGGACCGGCAGCCGTCGTCTACCGCGTGGCGGATGAGGACGCAGCGGTCGAGCTCGCGAACGACACCACGTTCGGGCTCGGCTCGTACGTCTTCACGACGGATGCGGAGCAGGCCGAGCGCGTCGCCGACAAGATCGAGGCGGGCATGGTCTACGTCAACCTCGTGCTGGCGGACAGCCCCGAACTGCCCTTCGGCGGCGTCAAGCGCAGCGGCACCGCCCGTGAGCTGGGACACCTCGCCGCAGACGAGTTCGTCAACAAGAAGCTCATCCGCATCGGCTGAGCGTGCGACGGACGGCCCCTCGCAGAGCGCGAGGGGCCTTCCGCATGCCCGCCTCGTGTTGCGGGACGGACGCCCTGTCGGCGGGGACACCGGGTGAGGGACAATGGCCGCATGAGCGCACACACCGATCCCATCGAGACGCTGACCACCGAACAGAGCTGGGAGCGGCTCCGCACGCAGGAGCTCGGCCGGCTCGTCACCCACGTGGGGGAGACGATCGATATCTTCCCCGTGAACTTCGTGGTCGACGGGGACGGCATCCTGTTCCGCACCGCACCCGGCAGCAAGCTGTTCGAGCTCACGGTGAACACCGATGTGCTGTTCGAGGTCGATGACCACACCGACACGGACGCCTGGAGCGTGATCGTGCGGGGCCACGCGAGTGCGTTGGAATCGGACGCCGACGTGCACAGGGCGGATGCGGCCGGCCTCCGCCCATGGATCCCCACCCTCAAACGCGTCTACGTGCGCATCGACCCGACGTCGGTTTCGGGGCGGGCCTTCCGTCGCAGTGCCGAGCCGGAGCTCGACGGGCCCCAGGAGTACTGACTGACCGTCAGGCCGATAACCGTCAGGCCGAGAAGAGCTTCAGGTCGGTCGGGGTGAAGTAGTTCTGGGTCACATCGGTGATCCGCACGAGGAACTTCCCCCGCTTCTCATCGATCGAGACGACCGTCCCGACATTGCCTGTCATCGTCGGTCCAGTGATCTGCACGGTGTCCCCGATGGCGAATTCGTTCATGGGAGTTCCTCTCCTTGCCGTACTGCTCCGGATCGGTACAGCACTCCGGTTCTTCTGATGGTCAGAGGCTAGATCGAGTGCGGTTGTGGAGACAGTGCCAGACGTCGCCATTTCGGGTGACATCTGTCACGGGTCCGGACGAGCCTCGCGCCCGCCCCCGGGCGTAGGGTCGAAGCATGGCAAACGTCGCTGAGAACATCGTCAAGACTCTGCACGCCAACGGGATCGACCGTGTCTACGGCATTCCCGGGGACTCGTTGAACGGCTTCACGGACGCGCTCCGCAAGGACGGCACGATCCGCTGGGTGCATGTGCGGCACGAGGAGTCCGCCGCCTTCGCCGCCGCCGCCGATGCCGCCACCACGGGCGAGCTCGCCGTGGTCGCGGGCTCCTGCGGGCCGGGCAACCTGCATCTCATCAACGGCCTGTACGACGCGAACCGCTCCCGCGTCCCCGTGCTCGCGATCGCCGCGCACATCCCCACGACCGAGATCGGCACCGGGTACTTCCAGGAGACGCACCCGCAGGAGCTCTTCCGCGAGTGCAGCGTGTACGTGGAGTATGTCGCCGACCCGAAGCAGATGCCGCGCCTGATGGAGATCGCCATGCGCGCAGCGATCGAGGAGCGCGGTGTCGCCGTCCTCGTGATCCCCGGTGACGTCGCCCTCGCCGACATCGCCGACGACCGCGCCGTCGTGATCGAGCGCGCCCGCCCCGTGGTGGTCCCCAACGGCGCAGAGCTCGAGAAGGCGGCGACGCTGCTGAACGCGGCGAAGAACGTCACGATCCTCGCCGGCGCCGGGGTCGAAGGCGCCCACGACGAGGTGATCGCGCTCGCCGACAAGCTGGGTGCTCCCATCGTCCACGCCCTTCGCGGCAAGGAGTTCATCGAGTACGACAACCCCTTCGACGTCGGGATGACGGGACTGCTCGGTTTCGCGTCCGGCTACCGCGCGATGGAGGCCGCCGACGCGCTGCTGGTGCTCGGCAGCGACTTCCCGTACGAGCAGTTCTACCCTGACGGTGCGAAGACGATCCAGGTTGACATTCGCGGCGCACAGCTCGGCAAACGGCATCCGCTCGATCTGGGACTGGTCGGCGACGTCCGGGCCACGGCCGAGGCGCTGCTGCCGAGGATCGCGCGCAAGGACGATCGCGGTCACCTCGACGACGCGATCGCGCACTACCGCAAGACCCGCAAGAAGCTCGACGAGCTGGCGGTGCCGGCGAAGGGGAAGCGCCCCATCCATCCGCAGTACCTCGCCAGGCTCCTGGACGAGTACGCGACCGATGACGCGATCTTCACCGCCGATGTCGGGTCACCGACCGTGTGGGCGGCGCGCTATCTCTCGATGACCGAGAACCGGCGCCTGATCGGCTCCTTCACCCACGGCTCGATGGCGAACGCGCTGATGCACGGCATCGGTGCGCAGGTCGCCCACCCCGACCGTCAGGTCGTCGCACTCGCGGGCGATGGCGGATTGGCGATGATGCTCGGCGAGCTGCTCACGCTGACGCAGAACAAGCTCCCGGTGAAGACGATCGTGGTCAACAACTCGTCGCTGAACTTCGTCGAGCTCGAGATGAAGGCCGCCGGCTTCGTCACCTACGGCACAGGACTGGACAACCCCAGCTTCGCCGCGATCGCCGAAGCCATGGGCATCTTCGCCCGTCGCGTGGAGCGCAGCGAAGACCTCCCTGATGCCGTGCGCGAGGTGCTGGCTCACGACGGTCCGGCCCTGCTCGACGTGGTCACAGAGCGGCAGGAGTTGTCCATGCCGCCGGCGATCGAGGCCGCGCAGGTCAAGGGCTTCGCGCTCTATGCGATCCGCACCGTGATGTCCGGACGCGGGGACGAGCTTCTCGACCTCGCGAAGGCGAACTGGCGCCAGCTCTTCTGAGCCGGCGCCACGCCGGGATCCGACGCTCAGCTCTCCAGGTGGGCGCGGATCTCGGCGGCCTCGCCGTGCCGCCCGAGCGCCTCGAACACGTTGCCGAGTTCGAGGGCCGCGACCTGCAGCAGCGGCGGGTGGCCGGCCGCGTGATCGATCGCGCTGCGGTACACCGGCACGGCGTCGGCTGAGCGGTCGTTGCCGGCGAGCACCCGCGCGGCGAACAGCTCGGAGCTTCCGGCCGCCCCCAGGTCTCCCAGTGCAGCGAAGCCGTCGGCCGCGGTGAGCGCGGCCGACACGGCCTCGTCGATGCGTCCGAGCTCAGCCAGAGCGCGTGCCCGTGAATCGGTGACATCGGCGAGCAGCCACCCGGCGTCGTGCTGCTGTGCGAGGGCGGCGACCTCGTCGAAGAGAGCGAACGCCCGCTCGTCGCCGCGCCCGCCGTAGGCCTGCCCGAGGCTGTGCAGCACCTCGGTGAGCGCTCCGACGGCATCCGGCGCGCGTCGGACGGTCTCGGCCGCGGATTCGAGCAGGGCGATCGCATCGTCGTGCTCGTCGAAACGCGCGAGGATCTTCGCCTGCTCGGTCATCGCCATCGCCTGCTCGGCGTGCTCCTCGGCCTGCCCGAACAACTCGGAGGCGTAGCCGTGGGCGCCCACCGACTGGCCGAATTCCCCGGCCGCACTCAATGCGCGGGCGAGCATCGAAGCGGTCATCGCTCGAGAACCGGCGGGGACGTCGGCCTCCTCCTCGCGCTGCAGCACATCTCCGAAGAGCTCGGCGGCCTCCTCCGCATCACCGACCCGCAGCATGGCGCGGGCGAGTCGGAAGTCCAGTCCGGTCGTGTCGCCTCCCGCGTCGCCGCCGAGGCGAGCGGCGAGGCGATAGCGCGAGACGGCCTTCTCCGGCTCGTCGGCGTCCTCCCAGAGCGCGCCGGCGAGCAGATGGGCGTCGCCGAGCGCACGGGTCGCTCCCAGTTCGGCGAGCAGGCGGCAGGACTCGTCGGCGTCGACCGCCCCCTCGGCATACGAGCTGGTGCCACCGCGCACGCGTGCGCGGGTCTGCAGGGCCTGCGCCCGGTGCCCCGTGCGGACGTCGTCCTGGGCGAGGAAGCGGTCCAGCAACGCGCTGCCGGCTTCGAGATCGCCCTTGCTCAGCACGGCCGAGATGGCCACCAGCGTCGTGGTGTTCGTCAGGCGGGTGTCGTCCGCTTCGGCGAATGACCGGGCGGCCACCTCCGCGTGGTCCAGCGCGGCGTCCGGCTCGCCGGACTGCAGGTGCAGGGCCGCGCGGCTGATCGCGAGATCACCGCGCGTCCACGCGGGAAGCTCGTCCGATGCGCCGATCTCCTCTTCCAGAGCGGCGGTCGTCTCCGGCGTGTTCAGGCCGAATGTCGCGAGTCCGATGCGCTCCTCGAGGTCGGCCTGCGCCTCGTGCCCAGCGGCGCGGAGTGCGGCGATGCGCTCCGGCAGCAGTTGCAGGGCCTCGTCCGCGCGCTCCAGTGCGACCAGGATCCCCAGCCGCATGGACAGCAGCTGGGCGCGCTTGGCGGGATCTTCGACTTCGAGGGCGCGGGGCAGGGCTTCGAGCGTCTCGTGCTCGGCGCCGAACTGCGCGAGCTGCATGGCGCGCTCGAACCAGCCCTCTGCGTCGACCGGGGCGGTGGTGGAAGCAGGGGTGATGAAGGCGTCGGACCGGATCGGCACGTCGTAGCTCTCCTTCGCGAGTCCACGCATCCGCTGCAGGCTGCGGGCGTGGCCCTCGGTACCGTCGCGTTCGTCGAAGCCTCGGCCGATCCGCTCGGCGGCGGCCCACGAGGCGGCAGCCAGGTCGGCCGCGCCCCAGGCGCCGTCGTGCTCGCCGAAGAACGGCACGAGCGCGGGGGAGTCGGCTCCGCGCACCGGGGTGTCGCCGTGCCCGGCTGCCGTGACGCGGTCGAGCGCCACGGCGAGGGCGGCGAGAGCGGCGAAGTGCGCGTCGACGTTCAGGCCGTCGTGCGCGAGCCAGGAGATGTGCTTCTCGACCAGGGCGAGAGCACGTGCCTCGTTCCCGGTGACGGCTGCGAACACGATGTTGTTGGCGACGATGCGCAGGTTGTCCGGGTTGTCCTTGGCGAGGCGGTAGCTGCGCAGGTGGGCTGTCTTCGCCTCCTCGAGACGTCCGGCGCGCAGATAGGGGAGCAGCACGCGGGACAGGGCGTGCTCCGGCTCTTCGCCGCAGGAGAAGCCGCCTTCGATCATCTCCTCGACCAACACGATCGCCTCGGCGTCGCGATCGGTGTCGGCGAAGAATCCGGCGAACTGGCTGCGTCCGCACGCGTCGCAGTGGCTGTGGTCGTCGCGCGGCGTGGCCTCGAGCTGCACGCGGAGCGCCTCGGCCTCGTCCATGCGTCCGGCATCCCAGGCGTCTTCGAAACGAGCCGTGAGCACACCGCTGACGCCGAGACCTGCGGCACGGTAGTGAGACTCCATGTCGTCGAGGACGGCGGCGATCTGCTCCTGGGAGAAAGCCGGAGAGGACCTCAGCGACGAGGCCATCCACTTGAACTGCCACATCAGATCGGCGCCGCCGTTGTCGAGGTCGGCGGGGAAGCGCTGCGGGTCCGCGTCGTGATGAGCGAGGCACCACGCGAACGAGTTCAGCATGACGTCGGTCGCACCGTTCATGTTCGCCGAGGCCGTCTGGCGCATCCTGGCCTCGTACTCGAGCCGCTCGTCGCCGATCTCCACCGCGAGGGCCACTGCCTCGGAGACCAGAGCCTGCTCTGCGGGACCCCAGGGAGTGCGATCGATCTCCTCGATCAGCTGCTGGAAGCGCTTCTTCGGACGTGCCATGGACAGAGCCTTTCGGGAGGGTCAGCGGGCGTCGCCGAAGGGAAGGGTGTCTCCCTCCAGACCGGCCGAGAGCGAGACGAGGTCGGAGAGGGCGCTGGTCATCAGCGCCCGGTCGGCGTCGGCGAGCGGGTGATGCCCGGCCAGGAGCGCCTGGATGTAGAGCAGCTGCACGGTGCGGGCGAAGACCGCCTCATCCTGCACCCTCACCAGGGCGCGCACCACCCTGTTCGACCAGTTCAGGCACAGTCGGGCGCGCAGATCCTCCTCCCTGGCGGAGGACAGGGTCTGGTCGATGCGGTCGAGCACGCCGCCCCAGAGTGATCCGGTGATGCCCTTGGTGCGGCCGCGGTCGATCGCCCTGAGCACCTCGGGGTCGGCCACGTAGAGGGCGGCGAGGTCGGGGCGATCGATGGATCGCACGACAACGGAGCAGTCGGACGCCGCGAGCACCGCACCGGCACGGGCCTCCAGCGCCACCGCGGAGTCGCGGTCGTCGAGGGGCGGCGGGTCGAGCCGGTCGAGTTCGCCCGTGACGTCCACCTGCTCGACGGTGACGTGGGGGTACAGGTCCGGCAGCATCCGGATGAGGTCGGAATCGTAGAGGTAGCCGCCGTTGACGAGCACCTCGTCTGCGGGAGAGATGCCTGCCACCTGCCGGAACTCGTCCACTGTCTGCGCGTACCTGATGTGCGGGTATCGCTCGACGAGGTCGCCGATGCGCATGGCGCCGTGCGTGGTCTCGACGGTCAGCCAGCGCGAGATGAAGTGGGAGAGCTCTTCGTCGTGGCGCACCAGCGACTTGAGCCCGACCTCGTGCACGGCGACGAACTGGGCGAGACGGTGCGGTTCGCGCAGCCCCAGCTCCAGCACCCAGCGGCGGATCCCGGCGCCCAGCTGCTCGCGCACGCGCTCGAGGGCGGCGTCCTCGACGAGCGATTCCCTGCTCGCGGTCGGGGCGAGTCCGGTGGAGTCGACCACGGCCCGCACGAAGAAGGCCCAGTCGGGGAGCACATCGTCGACGCGTTCGGAGAGCAGCATCCGGCCGAGGTACATGCGGGTCGCCTGGCGTGCGCCGGGCGGCGGCGCGAACGGCAGCACGTAGGCGAGGCCCCGGGTGCCCGTCGCCGGCTCGCTGAGCTCGATGACGTCGAGCGGACTCGCACCGAGAAGGTCGCGACCGAAGTCGACGGCGGCCTCAGGGTGCTGTGCGGCGTGCAGGAACGGGGCGTCCCTGGTGATGTCGACATCGCCGGCCGCGGTGTCGATCGTGACGCGCACAGGGAGGAACTCGCCGAACGTCGTGGCCAGCTCGCGCACGGCTACGGGACGCAGCAGCTCGTCGGCGTCGAACCGCGGGACGAGATGCACGCTGGTCCCGATCGGCAGCTCCTCGTCGATCTCCGTCACCTGGAACGTGCCGTCCGCGCTCCCCGTCCACTCGACCGAAGCGCCGCCGCGGGCGCTGCGGGAGCGGATGACGATCGTGTCGGCGACCATGAAGCAGCTCAGCAGACCGATGCCGAACTGGCCGAGATAGTCGCTGCGCGGGAGGTCGAAGATGTCGCGCTTGGAGCTGCGTCCGACGGTCGCCAGCAGGTCGGCGACCTCGGCGGACGTCAGCCCCACGCCGTCGTCGCGCAGCACGAACTCGCCGTTCTCCGCGGTCAGCGGAGTGATCCGGATGTGGCCGCCTCCGCCGTCGACCTCGTGGCGGGCGGTGATCGCATCGCGGGCGTTCTGCAGCAGCTCCCGCAGGTACACGCGAGGACTGGAGTAGATGTGCCGGCTGAGCAGATCGACGACTCCGCGCAGATCCACCTGGAACTGCTGCACTTCAGCGCTCACCGGCGCTCCCTCCTCCTGCATACGCTCGCCGAGCCTAACAAGAACACGCCATCGCCATCCCGGTTCGGCGCCGCCGCATCGATGCCGTATGCTTGTGGGGCAGTTGTTCTCTGCATTCTTTCGCCGTGCCTGGGGTCTCCGGGTCGCAGTCGCGGTGGCAGGGTGGGGAGAGCACCCCGAGACCTCCCGGTCTCTAGGGCGGTAGCTCAATTGGCAGAGCAGCGGTCTCCAAAACCGCAGGTTGCAGGTTCGATTCCTGTCCGCCCTGCGCGTCAGCGCAACGCTGACACACGAAAGGTACATTCAGGATGGATCAGGACGAACCGCGCGGCGAGGTCGTCGCGGCCGGCGCCACCCGCGAGAAGAAGGGCAACCCCTTCTCCCGGTTCTTCGGGAGCATCGCCCTGTTCATCCGCCAGGTCATCGCCGAGCTCCGCAAGGTCGTCACCCCGACTCGCAAGGAGCTGTTCAAGTTCACCGGGGTGGTGCTCGTCTTCGTGATCATCGTCATGGGCATCGTCTACGGCTTGGACTTCGCCTTCGGGCTCTTGGCGCACTGGGTGTTCGGAATCCCTGGCTGATGACCCCCGCGGCTCGCGCCGCAGCTATGGAGAAAACAACGTGTCTGAACGATATTCCGACGACGCCGACTGGGCGACCGCCGCAGAGCAGTCCAGCGAGGAAGACGAAGCCCAAGAGGGCAACGTCCTCGCTGAGGAAGAGCTCTCGGTCACCTCGGCTGAGCACGTCGCGGTCCACGTCGAAGGCGAGGACGGCGAAGGAGACGACACGGATGACATCGACATCGACATCGACGACCCGGAGGCGGACGCGATCGTGAACGACGCTCTCAACCTGGACGAAGCGGCTGAGTCCGAGGCCGCCGCTGAGGTCCTCAACGAATCTGTGGCCGAAGAGGTCGCCGAGCAGGAGGCGGAGGCGGCCGACGAGGTCACCCCGTACGACGGCCCCGACGTGAACGGTGAAGACGACCGTCCAGCGGGCGAGGACGCCGAGTCCGAGGACGACGCGGAGGAGGACCCGTACGAGGCCTTCCGCATGGACCTCCGCATGCTCCCGGGCAAGTGGTACGTCATCCACTCCTACGCCGGTTTCGAGCGCAAGGTGAAGGCCAACATCGAGCAGCGCAAGTCGACGCTCGAGGTCGAGGACGAGATCTACCAGGTCGAGGTCCCGATGGAAGACGTGGTCGAGATCAAGAACGGCCAGCGCAAGATGGTCACCCGCGTGCGCATCCCCGGCTACGTGCTGGTGCGCATGGAGCTCACGGAGGACACCTGGTCCGTCGTCCGCCACACGCCCGGTGTGACCGGCTTCGTGGGCAACGCCCACAACCCGACGCCGCTGCGCTTCGAGGAGGCCTTCAACATGCTGAAGTCGCTCGTCGAGGTCAAGGACGTGCCGACCGCCAAGAACATCGCGTCGAAGGGCGGCGTCGCCGTCGCTCGTCCGCTGCCCGCAGAGGTCGACTTCGAGGTCGGCGAGACCATCACGATCAAGGAGGGCTCGTTCGCGGGTCTTCCCGGTTCGATCAGCGAGATCAAGCCCGAGAGCGGCAAGCTCACGGTGCTCGTCTCCCTCTTCGAGCGCGAGACCCCGGTCGAGCTGTCGTTCGACCAGGTCACCAAGATGATCTGACACCCGTCAGCGAGAACGGCCGTCCCATTCGGGGCGGCCGTTCTGCGTTGGTGCATCCGACCGGGGCAGGGGGGATCCGGTGACGTCCGTCGCTGCGCTCCGGATCAGGTAGACTTGTGTGGTTTGTGCGACAGCCCGCATGGGTCCCTGAGCTTGTCGAAGGGCGCGCAGACGACCACGTTCCGGAAACGCCGGATCCGTGGGAGAAGCGGATGCTCCGGTATCCGATTCGATGAAAGGAAAGAGAATGGCACCGAAGAAGAAGGTGACCGGCCTGATCAAGCTTCAGATCAACGCCGGTGCAGCCAACCCGGCGCCGCCGATCGGCCCCGCGCTCGGTCAGCATGGCGTCAACATCATGGAGTTCTGCAAGGCGTACAACGCCGCGACCGAGTCGCAGCGCGGCAACGTCATCCCCGTCGAGATCACCGTCTACGAGGACCGCAGCTTCACCTTCGTCCTGAAGACCCCGCCCGCGGCGGAGCTCATCAAGAAGGCCGCAGGCGTCCCCAAGGGCTCTGCAACCCCGCACACCGTCAAGGTCGCGAAGATCACCAAGGACCAGGTCCGTCAGATCGCCGAGCAGAAGCAGGCCGACCTGAACGCGAACGACATCGAGGCCGCCTCGAAGATCATCGCCGGCACCGCCCGTTCCATGGGCATCACGGTCGAGGGCTGAGGAGAATAATCATGGCTACCAAGTCCAAGGCTTACAAGGCTGCCGCCGAGAAGATCGAGGCAGACCGTTTCTACACCCCGACCGAGGCCGTCGCCCTCGCGAAGGAGACCGGCTCGTCGAAGTTCGACTCGACCGTCGAGGTCGCGCTGAAGCTCGCCGTCGACCCCCGCAAGGCGGACCAGATGGTGCGCGGCACCGTCATCCTGCCCCACGGCACCGGTAAGACCGCCCGCGTCATCGTGTTCGCCACCGGCCCCGCAGCCGAGGCAGCGATCGCCGCAGGTGCAGATGAGGTCGGCGGCGCCGAGCTCATCCAGAAGGTCGCCGACGGTTGGACCAACTTCGACGCCGCCGTCTCCACCCCGGAGCTCATGGGCCAGGTCGGTCGTCTCGGAAAGGTGCTCGGACCCCGTGGTCTGATGCCGAACCCGAAGACCGGCACCGTGACCCCGAACCCGGCCAAGGCTGTCGAGGAGATCAAGGGCGGAAAGATCGAGTTCCGCGTCGACAAGCACGCCAACGTGCACTTCGTCGTCGGCAAGGCCTCCTTCACCGCCGAGCAGCTCGACGAGAACATCGGCGCAGCGCTCGAGGAGATCGTCCGCCTCAAGCCGTCGAGCTCGAAGGGCCGTTACATCCAGAAGGGTGCGGTGTCGACCACGTTCGGCCCCGGCATCCCGCTGGACGTCAACGCCATCTGAGTCTGGCTCTCTGAAACGCCCCCGGGTCCGCCCGGGGGCGTTTCTGCGTCCCGTCGGAACCGCGAAACGCAACGTCATCGGATGCGGGGAACCGACATGCGCCACGTACTGTGGGGGAGTTCCCGTGACGGTCGCGTAAACTCGCACCGCGCTTCTCACCCCAGGAGGGTTCATGTCCCGTCGTCTCATCGCCGTCACCGCACTCGTCGTCGCCGCCGCGGCACTGACCGCCTGCAGCGGGTCCAGCACTCCCGCGAGCACCTCGGGCTCCGGTGGGAGCTCCGCGAGCTCGGAGTACGGCCTCGCGAAGGACGGCGTCCTCACCGTCGGCACGGAGGGCACGTATCGTCCCTTCAGCTTCCACGGCGACAACGGAGCGGGCGACCTGACCGGCTACGACGTGGAGATCATCGAGGCCGTCGCAGACAAGCTCGGCCTCGACGTGAAGTTCGAGGAGACCCAGTGGGATGCGATCTTCGCGGGTCTCGACGCCGGCCGATTCGACGTGATCGCCAACCAGGTCACGATCAACGACGAGCGTGAGGCCAAGTACCTCTTCAGCTCCCCGTACACCGTCTCTCCGGGCGTGATCGTCGTGGCCGAGGACGACGACTCGATCTCGTCCTTCGCCGATCTCAAGGGCAAGACCACCGCGCAGTCCCTCACCAGCAACTGGAACGACCTCGCCACCGAGTCCGGCGCCAAGGTCGAGGGTGTCGAGGGGTGGGCCCAGGCGGTCGAGTTGCTCCGCCAGGGCCGCGTCGACGCGACCATCAACGACAAGCTCACCTTCCTCGACTACGAGACCACCAACAGCCCGACCGGACTGAAGATCGCGGCCGAGACCGATGAGGCGGGCAAGTCGGCGTTCGCGTTCACCAAGGACAAGGAAGCTCTCGTCACGGCCGTCGACGGAGCGCTCGACGAGCTCCGCGCTGACGGCACCCTGGCGGAGATCAGCAAGAAGTACTTCGGCGAAGACGTCTCCCAGTAATCGATGGAGAGTCCCTGGCAGCTGTTCCTCGACTCGCTCGGGCCGATCGCCTGGGCGGGTCTGACAGCGACGGTGCCGCTCGCGCTGGCGTCGTTCTCCCTGGGGCTGATCATCGCCATCGGCATCGCGCTGATGAGGATCTCGGTGAACCCGATCCTCTCGGGCATCGCGCGGTTCTACATCTCGGTGATCCGCGGGACGCCGCTGCTGGTGCAGCTTTTCGTGATCTTCTACGGCATGCCGTCGATCGGGATCACGATCGACCCGTGGCCGAGCGCGATCATCGCGCTGTCGCTCAACGTCGGCGGCTACGGCGCCGAGGTGGTGCGTGCGGCCATCCTCTCGGTCCCGCAGGGGCAGTGGGAGGCGGCGTACACGGTGGGCATGAACCGCACCCGCACGCTCACCCGCATCATCCTGCCGCAGGCCGCGCGCGTGTCCGTCCCGCCGCTGTCGAACACCTTCATCTCGCTGGTCAAGGACACCTCGCTCGCGTCGCTGATCCTCGTCACCGAGCTGTTCAAGGTGGCGCAGCAGATCGCCTCGACGACGTACGAGTTCATGGTGCTGTACCTCGCTGCGGCGCTCGTCTACTGGGTGCTCTGCCTGGTGCTGTCGTTCGGCCAGAGCGCCCTCGAGAGGAGGCTCGACAGCCGTGTCGCGCACTGACAACACTTCGGACGCACTCCTCACCGCCCGCGGCCTGCGCAAGAGCTTCGGCGACAACGAGGTGCTCCGGGGGATCGACCTGACCCTGCACCGCGGAGAGGTCGTCGTGCTCATCGGGCCCAGCGGTTCCGGCAAGACCACGGTGCTGCGCGCCCTCAACGGTCTCGAGACGCCTGACGCCGGCACGATCGTGGTCGATGGCGGGCCCGAGATCGACTTCGCCCCCGCGGTGAAGCCCTCGCCCCGGGTGCAGAAGCAGAAGCGGCTCGCCCTGCGCGACCGGTCGGCGATGGTGTTCCAGCACCACAACCTGTTCCCGCACCTCACTGTCCTCGAGAACGTCATCGAGGGTCCGTGGCGCGTGCAGGGTCGACCGAGAACCGAGGTCGTCGCCGAGGCGCTCGTCCTCCTCGATCGCGTGGGTCTGGCCGACAAGTCTGACGCCCGGCCGCATCAGCTCTCCGGCGGACAGCAGCAGCGCGTCGGGATCGTGCGGGCGCTCGCGCTCAAGCCCGACCTGCTGCTGTTCGACGAGCCGACGAGCGCGCTCGACCCCGAGTTGGTGGGGGAGGTGCTGCTCGTCATCAAGGAGCTGGCCGACGAGAACTGGACCATGGCCGTGGTCACTCACGAGCTCAGCTTCGCGCGGGAAGCCGCGGATCACGTGCTGTTCATGGACGGCGGCGTCGTCGTCGAACAGGGCCCACCTGCCCAGCTCTTCAGTGCACCCACGCACGAGCGCACGCAGCGGTTCCTCACCCGCATCATGCGTCCTCTCGACGGTGCCTGAACTCCACGGTGCCTGAGCAGAGGCGCTGAGCCCGCGCGACCCTCGCCTCTGAGGTGGATCGGTGAGAGGATGCCCTCGTGGGCACCATCGACGACTATCTCGCGGACCTCGAACCGGCCGATCGGGCCGCTGTCGATCGTGTCTACGCGGTCGCGCGCACGGAGGTGCCGGACGCGGAGCAGGGCAAGGGCTACGGGATGCCGGCGCTCGTGCACCACGGCAAGCCGCTGCTCTCGGTGATGCGGGCCAAGAAGCACATCGGCGTCTACCCGTTCAGTCCCGATGCTGTGGCGGCCGTCGCCGACGCGCTCGGGAACCACCCCGGAGCCAGCGTCGACAAGGGCACCATCCGGTTCCAGCCAGAGCATCCGATCCCGACCGAAGTGCTGGAGACTCTCGTCCGCGCGCGTCTCGCTCAGATCGACGCCTCCTGATCCGTCACGCTCCCAGCACGGGGAGGACGAGACTGATCGCGATCGAGATCATGACGACGGCGATCACGGCGTCGAGGATGCGCCACGACCGTGGGGTGCGCAGCCATCGTCCGAGATAGCGCGCCCCGAAGCCCAACGCGGTGAACCACAGCAGGCTCGCGGCCATCGCCCCGACGGCGAAGAGCCAGCGCTGATCACCGTGGGTGGCCGCGATCGAACCGAGCATCAGCACCGTGTCGAGGTACACGTGCGGATTGAGCCAGGTGAGCGCGAGGGTGGTCAGGATGACCGGTGCCAGCCGCGTTCGGGTCATCGTGGGCGTCGTGCCTCCCGCGGTCGGGGCGCGGAGTGACGCGGAGTCCGCCGCGTCGACGTCGAGCTCCTCGCCGCCCCGCCAGGCCCTCCGCGCGGCGAGTGCTCCGTAGGTGAGCAGGAACAGCGCGCCCGCCCATCGGGCGACCACGACCAGCCAGGGTGCTGCGGAGATCACGAAGCCGAGGCCGGCGACCCCCGCGGCGATCAGTGCTGCATCGGAGAGCGCGCAGATGATCACCACGGCCAGGACGTGCTCGCGACGGATTCCCTGACGCAGCACGAACACGTTCTGCGCGCCGATGGCGACGATGAGGGAGAGGCCGAGTCCGAGGCCGGCGAGAATCGTGAGCATGTGTCCAGCGTAGAAACGGACACACATGAAGAGAAGCGAAGATTCCTACGGAAGCATTAGCCTGGCTTATGTGCGTATCGACCCGGAACTCGCGAACACCCTCGCCGCGATCGTCGATGAAGGAACGCTGGACGCGGCTTCGAGGCGTCTGCAGATCACGCCGTCCGCGGTGAGCCAGCGTTTGAAGACCCTCGAGCAGCAGCTCGGCCGCATCCTGGTGGTGCGCACCAAGCCCGCACGCCTGACCGAGGCGGGGGAGGCCGTCGTCCGTCTGGCCAGACAGATGTCCCTGCTGGAGCATGACGCGCTCGCGGGGGTGGGCATCGACGACCCGGACGGCTCTCCACGCATCACAGTGCCTCTCGCGGTGAACGCCGACTCGATGGCGACGTGGTTCCTGGCCCCGCTCGCGCGACTCTCCGCACGGCACGACATCGACTTCGACCTGCATCGCGACGATCAGAACTTCACGGCCCGCCTGCTCGAATCGGGCGCGGTGATGGCGGCCGTCACGAGCGAGGAGACCCCCGTCACCGGCTGCTCCGTGTCACCGCTCGGGGTGCTCGAGTATCGCGCGATGGCCGAGCGGGAGTTCGCCGCTCGGTGGTTCCCCGACGGGGCGACCTCGTCGGCGCTGGCCGGAGCGCCGTTCGTCGACTTCGACCGCAGGGACACCCTGCAACATGAATGGCTCAGGGCGATGTCGGTCGAACAGGCGGGCGTCCCGCGTCATTACGTTCCGGCGTCACACGACTACGCGCTGGCGGTCGCTCTGGGGCTCGGGTGGGGCATGGTGCCGGTGCTGCAGGATTCGGGTGGACTCGTGCCCCTGGGCGGCCCCGTGCTTCGGGTGCAGCTTTACTGGCAGCAGTGGAACCTGCGATCGGAGCTGCTCGACACGATCGCCGCTGAGGTCGCGGACGAGGCTCGACGGGTGCTCGGGGCTCCTTCGCTCAGTCGGCCGCGCTCGTTCGCGGCGTCACCCCGGACCCGAGGGCGTGCAGCAGCCGGGTGAGGTTCCCGATGTCCGCGAGGCTCCACTCCTGGAGCGTGCGCAGCAGCATGCCCTCCTGCGGAAGTCGGGCTGCGGACAGCCTCTCCGTGCCGAGCGGCGTGAGCTCGAGCAGGGAGGAGCGTCCGTCGGCGGGGTCGGCCGTGCGTTCGATGAGACCGAGGTCCTCCAGCTCACGCACCGTCCGACTCACCTGCCCCTTGTCCATGAGCATCCGCTCGGACAGTGCGGACACGGTGACCTGTTCGCACCGTGCGATCGTGGTGAAGATCTTGTAGGCGCCTGGCAGCAGCCCAGGACTCACACGGTTCGCGTTCTCGGTGATCACGCGGCGGAAGTGCGTGATCAGCTCACCGAACTCCGCCTCGAGGGCGCGGACCGCTTCGGCCCGCGCCTCCGGGGTGTCGGCGTCGTCCGCGGTGTGGGCGGTGCCGGGGGTGTCGTCAGCGTCGGACATCGGACGAGGCGTCTCCATGGTCGTCGGCGCGATGGATGACGCCCACCGCGCCGGTCGTCGGAGCGCCTGAGAGTGCCTCCGCGTCGGCGATCGCGACGTCGGATGCCTCTGCCGCACGGCCGTCGTCCTCCTTCGCGGCATCCGCGTGGGCGCGCTCGGTCGTCGTCATCGTGGTCAGCGGACGGTTCGGCAGGAACAGGATCGCCACAAGGCTGATCACGGCGAGCGGGATGCCGATCAGGAACGCGTGCGAGATCGCCTGCGCGTAGAAATCCTCGATGATCGAGCGCACCGGTTCGGGGAGCAGGCGCACCTCCGGCAGTGTTCCGCTGGACAGCTGGGCTGCGACCTCCGCACCCTTGTCACCCAGTTGAGCGATCGCTGCTCCGATGCGCTCCTTGCCGTCGCTGAACAGACCGGTGAGGCTGTTCGCGAGCACGGCACCCATCACCGAGACGCCGATCGTGCCGCCGAGGCTGCGGAAGAAGGTCACACCGGAGCTCGCGACGCCCATCTCGCTGGGCTTGGCGACGTTCTGCACGATGAGCACGAGGTTCTGCATCGTCATGCCGACGCCGGCGCCCATCACGAACATGTAGATCGAGACGAGGACGAAGTTCGTGTCGTAGTGCAGGGTCGACAGCATCACCGATCCGGCGATCAGCAGCACGGAGCCCAGGATCAGGTAGCCCTTCCACCTGCCGAACCGCGTGACGAGCTGGCCGATGACCATCGACGCGATCAGGAGCCCTGCCATCATCGGGAGGGTCATGAGTCCGGCCTCGGTCGGTGTGGCGCCACGGGACAGCTGCATGTACTGCGCGAGGTACACCGAGGTGCCGAACATCGCGACGCCGATCGAGATCGACGCGAGCACCGAGAGGGTGAAGGTGCGACCGCGGAAGAGCGTGAGCGGGATCAGCGGCTCTCGCACCCGGAGTTCCACGATGATGAAGGCGATGGCCGAGACGATCGCGCCGCCGACCATGAGCACGGTCTCCGTGCTCCACCAGTCGAAGGTCGATCCCGCGTTGGTGATCCAGATGAGGATCAGTGAGACGGCCGCGGAGAGCAGCACGATACCGACGTAGTCGATCGAGACCTTGCGGGTGCGTTCGGTGCTGATATGGAGCGTCTTCTGCAGGATGATGAGGGCGGCCACCGCGAAAGGCAGGGCGACGAAGAAGTTCCATCGCCAGTTCGCGACATCGGTGATCCATCCGCCGAGCAGCGGGCCGCCCACCGTCGCGACGGCCATCACGGCGCCGAACAGGCCCATGTACCGGCCGCGCTCGCGGGGGCTGATGATGTCGGCCATGATCACCTGGCTGAGGGCCGCGAGTCCGCCGCCGCCGATGCCCTGGATGGCACGGAACGCGATGAGCGTGTTGGTGTCCTGCGCGAAGCCGGCGGCAGCCGTCGCGCCGACGAAGACGACGATGGCGATCTGGATCAGCAGCTTGCGGTTGAAGAGATCCGCGAGCTTGCCCCAGATGGGCGTCGAGATGGCGGTGGTGAGCAGCGTCGCGGTGATGACCCATGTGTAGGCGGCCTGGTCGCCGCCGAGGTCGTGCACGATGACCGGCATGGAGGTGGAGACCACCGTGGTGGCGATCATCGAGACGAACATGCCGAGCAGGAGGCCGGTTAGGGCTTCGAGCACCTGGCGATGCGTCATCTTGACAGGAGAATCCGGGGTCATGCCTGACCTTTCGCAGAGAGAAGGAGGGGATGCTGCGACCGCTCTGGCGCGCGCGAGATGGTTGAACTGCGTCAACTATACGCTGGTCGTTGATATAGATCAACGATTACCGGAGGTCTCTCCACTCTGCGCGGGATGAGCGAATCTCCTGCGCGAAATCGCCTTGTTCTGCGGATGGGGCGGGGAGAGGATGGCGCAAACGCGCGGATGCGGGGTCGTTGAGGGGGACCGGAACAGAGGCATTCACGCGGTTCTCGAAGTTCCTGAGGGGGAAACGACATGGCAACCAAGGCAACCCAGCGCAAGGTCCTCGCGGTACTGGCGGGAGGGCTCGTGCTCGGCATCGGCACAGCGGTGACGCTCGCGGTGTGGAACGACTCCGAGTTCGCGAACGGCACGTTCACCGCCGGCGCCTTCAACCTCCAAGGATCGACGGACGGCACCACATATGCCGACCACAACTCCGCAGGCAGTGCAGCCACGCTCGCGTTCACGCTCCCCGCCGGGCTGGTGGGGAACATGTCGCCGACGAGCTCGGTGTACGCCGGATTCTGGGTGCGTCTGGCCGGCGGGACGACGACGGCAGCCAATCTCGTCGCCGACGGCACGACCGCCGACCCCGCAGCGAGCTCCAACACCGGACACCTGTCCTATTCGATCTATCAGCTCGCACCCGGCGCGACCTGCAACGCGGCGAGTGCCACCGGAACGCCGATCGCGACCGGAGCGACGCTCGACGTGCAGACCGGTGCGACGCAGGTGCCGCTCGCCGTCGGCAGCCCCACGACAGCTCCTGGTACGGCCGTGCAACTCTGCTTCAAAGTGACGGCGGATGCGTCGCTGACGCCGAGCCTGGTGACCAACGCCACCTGGAAGTTCACGGCCACGTCGACGAGCTGAGTACGTGATGGTCACCCGCAGAGATGTGCGGGAGGGGCGGAGGCTTCGATCGCGTCGACTGCGAGCCGTTCTCGCGGGAGGGCTCGTGCTCGGCATCGGCGCCGCCGCCACACTCGCCGCCTGGAACGACTCCGAGTACGGAACCGCGAACTTCACCGCGGGCCGGTTCGACATCGTCGGAGCCGTCGATGGAGCCACGTTCTCGAGCCACGCGACCACCGGCGCGGCCGCGACCCTGAACTTCCAGCTCGCTCCGACCGCCATGGCGCCGGGCAACTCCACCTATGCGTTGTTCAGCGTCAAGACAGCGAACCCGTCCGTTGCAGGAACCCTGCAGCTATCGGCGGGGACTCCGGGGGGAACGGGACTCGCCGCCTATCTCACCTACGGAGTGCGAACGATCGCCGG
This sequence comes from Microbacterium sp. Beta, assembly GCF_005502545.1. NCBI lineage: Bacteria > Bacillati > Actinomycetota > Actinomycetes > Micrococcales > Microbacteriaceae > Microbacterium > Microbacterium sp. Beta. The sequence continues at coordinate 2,787 of NZ_SCOG01000027.1, read as the reverse complement.
TACCACCTGCAACGCGACCACGTACGCGGCCGGGACCGCGGTCGTGGCTGACGGATCGGCCCTCACCGCTGGCGGATCCGCGACGCAGGTCGTCACCGCGAACGGTTCCGCACAAGTGAACTACTGCTTCGCCGTCACGCTCCCGCTCACCGCTGCGAACGCGGCGCAGGGCCTGACGATGACGCAGACCTGGCAGTTCCTCGGGACGTCGTCGTAGCAGCGATGCCAGGGAGAGGACGAGCACATGACGACCCCCACACGGCGGAGCCTGAGGGAGGACAAGACGTCCCTCGCCGCGGTCGAACCCCACGCGACCGCGGCGAGGGTACATTCCCGGATACGACCGGGGCGCGTGATCGGCGACGTGCTGCTCTGGGCGGCTGCGATCGCCGGCGCCGTCTGCATCCTGCTCGTCGTGCTCGCCTTCACGGCGCAGATCACGCTCATCATGTTCCGCACCGGCTCCATGTCGCCCACGATCCCCGCCGGTTCCGTCGCGGTGGTGCAGCGCGTGCCCGCGAGCGAGGTGGTCGTCGGTGATGTGGTCACGGTCGACCGCGAGGGGGAGCTCCCCGTCACCCACCGCGTCACCTCCGTCGTCGCGGGTGCGAGTGCGCCGGAGCGGGTGATCACGATGCGAGGGGATGCGAACGCGGCGGAGGATCCCTTCCCGTACACGGTCTCCTCGGTCAGGAAGGTGGTCTTCGCGGTTCCGGGGGTCGCGTCGATCATCGCCGGGATGGGCAATCCGATGGTGCTGGGGGTCCTGACCGTCGCGGCGACGTCGCTCGTCGTATGGGCCTTCTGGCCGCGCGAGCAGCGCCGAGCCGCTCGCGATCCCGACGGGAACGGCCCATGAGGCGCGCGCTCGCCGCGGTCCTGCTCGCGGTCGCCGTGATCGTGACGCCGGGTGCGGCCTGGGCGGCGCCCACGACACAGGTCATCCAGGGATCCGTTCTCCGACTGGTCTCCGTTGCGGACTGGGCAGCGGCAGGCAGCCTGTTGCCGGGGCAGCCGGTGCAGTGGGACATCGAGGTGAGTGCTGACGCGCCGGATCCGGGAGTCATCAGGATCGCGGTGAGCGCGACAGGTGAAGCACACCTGCTCCTGGACATCTCGACGTGCGCGGAGGCATGGACGGAGAGCGGATGTCCGGTGGGCGCGACGGCCCTGCGCACGCGGTGGGACATCCCGCGCGACGGCGTCGAGGTTCCGCTCCTGCAGGTCGCCGACACCGAGACGACACACCTCCGCCTCGCCATCGTCCTCGATCCCGCGGGCGGATCGGGCGCCGGCAGCACCGATGTCCGCGTGCACGCGCAGGGCGCGGGGGAGACGGTGGTCGCGGGGTCCGACGGTGCCCTGGCGACGACGGGACTTCCCTCCGCGGCGCCGTGGATCGTCGGAGCCGGTGCCGGCCTCATCGGGTCCGGTGCCGTGCTGGTGCTCCGCCGTCGAGGCGCTGCTTCGTGGCAGGAGGTGCGAGATGAGGCCTCGTGAGCGTGCACGGATCCTCGCCGGAGTCGTCGGCCTCGCGGTGCTCCTCGGCGTCGCCTCGTCTCCGTCGGTGCAGATGACCGATGCCGCCTTCACCGACAGCGAGTACGCGACGCGATCGTTCACGGCATCGACGTTGGCGACTCCGGTGGTGACCTCGTGCACGGTCACGAGTTTTCTCGGCACGTTCACCGGCTTCACGATCACCTGGACCTCGCCGTACCTGACGGTGCAGCAGCGGCTGTCGATCAACAACGTCGTCGTCGACAACAGCAACGTCACGCAGAGCGGCTCCGGCCCGTACACCTATTCGTCGACGATCAGCTCCGGGCTTCTGAACACGCTGCTCGGAAGCCTGCTGGGGTCGACGAACACCGTCAAGGTGGAGAGCATCTACGCGGGAACGTCGTGGGTGTCACCGGCGGCGACGCGCACACTGTCGGTCGGCGGTCTGCTGGGCCTCGGTGGCAACAACACCTGCACCTGAGGACGGCGGACGCAGGGTGGGAGTCAGTCGTGCCGGGTCAGTCGTGCCGGTCGGTGAACTCGTCGGTCGGCGAGCCCGTCAGTCGGCGAGGGCCAGAGCACGGAAGGCGTCGCGCTCTCGAAGCTGCTCTCGGCGGCTGGCGGCGGCGTCCACGATCCGGTTCGGAACCTGCTGTCCTGTGGTGCGGCGGTAGAGCTCATCGATGAGGTCGGTGGCGAGTCCGACGAGCTTGGCGATCTCGCGGTCGTCGCGGTCGATCCACACACAGCGCGGCTCGTCGTGGATGGGCGCGAAGTCGACGTGCTCCTCCCACACGAACAGCGTGCGTTCGGCGCCGAGGACGTGCTGCTGCCACCAGATCTGACGGAGGTAGGTGCGCGGGATGCCGCGGAAAGGCTTGTTCGTGGTCTTGATCTCGGCGAGCTTCACGCGCCCGTCCGCGTCGACTGCGATGCCGTCGGGTGTGGCGAGATGACGATGCTCGACCTCGGCGCGGAACAGCGCGGACGAGGGGAGGATGCCGTGGGTGGCCGCCACCCAGGCCGCGATCTCGGGTTCGCGTCGGCGGCCGTGATCCGTGTACGCGTTGCCGCCGAAGCGGGGTCCGCCACCGAGTTTCGAGTCCGCCGCCCTGGCGATCGACTTCTCGGAGGTGAGTCCGGCCACGTCGGTCGCCGTGATGCCCCGGGATCGAGCTCTCAACCAGGCCACGCGGTCACGGGAATCCGCGACGATGCGTGCAGAGAGTTCCGGGGTCACCCTTCGACCCTAACCCCGCCCGCCGACCCTCTCCGCCCTCACAC
>NZ_SCOG01000026.1:0-48040 GCF_005502545.1 Microbacterium sp. Beta | reverse complement strand
GTGCCGGGGCGGGTGCTGCTGCGGCGGGTCCCGCGGCTGCGGTCGTCGTCGGTGCGCAGGTCGCCAAGGGAGCCGCCGAAGCCGGGCCGAGGGCCGGCAAGGCGGTCGCGGGCCAGGCGGAGACCGCCGCGAGCGGCGCCGAGGGGCAAGCCGGTGGTGGGGGCGCGGCGCCGTCGAAGACGCCCCCGCCGCCCTCCGCGCCCCAGCCGCGCACGCCCGCACCGTCCAAGCCGGCGCCGCCGCGCACCGGGAAGGAGTGACGCATGTCCACGAGGGAACGGAAGGCGCCCGGGAGCGAGCTGACCCCGGTGAAGTTCTCCCGTCTCACCCGGCGGGGTGTGCTGCTGGGCCTGTCGGTCTCCCAGCTCGTGGCCGCAGGCATCGGCGGGCTGACGCTGCTGGCGGCGTTCTATGCCGGCGCGGGGATGGTACTGGCCTACACCGCCCCGATCTGGGTGCTGGCCGCGGTGCTGACCTGGATGCCCATCGCCGGGCGGCCGATGGTCGAATGGCTCCCCGTCGTGTGCTGGTGGCTGTGGCGCTCCACCGGCGGGCAACTGCTGTATCGGCGGCGGATCGTCAGACCCCGCCCGGCAGGCAATCTCGCGCTGCCCGGCGACATGGCCCGGCTACGGGAGCATCTGGACCCCGAAACCGGGGCGTGCATGATCCACGACCCCCGCCAGCGCAGGCTCACCGTGGTCTGCGAGGTCACCCATCCCGCGTTCGTGCTGCTCGATCCCGGCGAGCAGGAACGCCGGGTCACCTCCTGGGGGCGGGTGCTCGCCACGGTGTGCCGGTCGGGGCGGATCGCGACGCTGCAAGTGCTCGAACGCACCCTGCCGGACTCCGGGACCGGGCTGGCCGAATGGTGGGCCGAGCACGGCACCGCCGACGAATCCTGGGCCGCGACCACCTACGCCGAACTGATCGAGCGGGCCGGTCCCGCCGGGGAACGGCACGCCACCACGATCAGCCTAAGCCTGGACATGAAGACCAGCGCCCGGCAGATCAGGACCGCCGGCGGCGGCATCCGCGGCGCCGCCGCGGTGCTCCGCCAGGAGATGGCGACCCTGACCGCCGCGCTCCGGTCGGCGGACCTGACCCCGGTCGGGTGGCTCGGCCCCGGCCAGGTCGCGGTGATCCTGCGCTCGGCCTACGACCCGGCCGTGGCCGCGACGCTGGAACGGCACGGACGGCTCGGCCAAGACCTCGCCACCGCCGGCCCTGTGGCTGTCACCGAGAGCTGGGGCACCCTGCGCACCGACTCCGCTTGGCATGCCGTCCTGTGGGTATCGGAGTGGCCGCGGTCGATGGTCTATCCGGGGTTCCTCGCCCCGGTGCTGCTGTCCACCGGCATCCAACGGTCGGTGTCGCTGATCTACACCCCGATGCGCTCCGACCAGGCCGCCCGCGACATCCGCAAGAAGAAAGTCGAACACATCTCAGACGCCGCCCAGCGCGCCCGGATGGGACAGATCGAGGACGCCGCCCAGACCGCCGAGTACCAGGACGTGCTGCAACAGGAAGCCGACCTGACCGCCGGACACGGGGTGCTCCGCGTCTCCGGCCTCATCAGCGTCTCCGCGCCCACCCTCGACGAGCTGGAAGCCGCAACCGCGGCGGTCGAGCAGGCCGCGATCCAAGCCTCCTGCGAGACCCGCCGGCTCGTCGGCCAGCAAGCGGCGGCGTTCACCGCGGCAGCGCTGCCGCTGTGCCGGACGGTGTGACCTGCGGGCTCACCTGGCCGGCATCGAGAGACCCTGCACGGATGGAGGCCCGTGATGCCCACGTTCACCGATCCCGCCCGCGACGCCCATGAGGCGTACGAGGCGTTGCGCGGGCTCGCGCACGCCACCCGCACGATCGAGGATCCGTCCGATACCTACGCGGTGATCGGTGACCTGCTGGGTGGGATGCGCTCGCTCCGGCAAGTCCTGGATCAGCTCGCCGCCGTCCATCTGAACCATCAGCACCAGGTCATCGACGAAGCCCGCGACTTGGCCGGCGGCGCGGTGGAGGCGCAGTCGGCGGCCGACGAGCTGCACCAGACCGGCACGCTCATCGACCAGGCCCACGACCGCCTCAACGCCGCAATGACCCACTCCGGCCGGATCGTCTGGAACCCCCACGGGCCGCTGACGGAACGGTGGGTCGGGATCGTGTTCCTGCACGGTGAGGAAGCCGACCGGGTGCTCGATCTCATCGACCGCGAGGGGCCGGAGGCGGGGATCGAGCATTTGTCCGGATGGGACTACGGGACCGAGACCACTGACGCCGCCTTGGACAACGGCGACCTACACGACAGCGCCCCGGTCTACGCCGGGGACCGTCAGGCCGAGACCGGCGACTACGCGATGACCTACAACCCGCAGGCCGGGCACGTCGCCCTCTACCGGCGACACCTGATCCGCCCCGAAGACGCCATCGACCCGCCCGCCGAAACGTCCGCGTTGGTTCGGCGTTCGCCGACCGCGACCCGCGAGACCACACAGCGTAGCGGCGGCCGCGACAAGTCGTGGTTCGGGCATCCCGGTGTCGCGTCGGTCAAGCAGAGCCGGGGGCTGTCGCTGTGAGCCGCGACGAGAAGCTGCACACCGCTGTCCTCGTCGCGCCCGCCTCCGAGCGGCGGCGGGCGCGCAAGCAGCGACGACACGCCGCCGCCCGGCTGGTCGCGGAGCAGCGCCAGGCCGAGAAGGCGACAGCGCGAGCCCGGATGGAGGCTGAGCGCGCGGAACGTCGCGCCACGGTCTACCTGCCGCCGGCGGGTGAGCCCGGCCCGGCACAGCTCCGCACACCGGGACGGTTCCGACTGCCGAGGCATCAGGACACCAGCGCCGTACTCGCCGGCCACTACCCGTTCCTCGCCGAAGCCGGGCTCGGGCCGCAGGGAATGTTCATCGGCCAGGACCTCTACAGCGGGTCGTCGTTCGTGTACGACCCGTGGGTGCTGTACCAGCGGGGCATCATCACTGCCCCGAACCTGATCCTGGCCGGGATCGTCGGCTCCGGGAAATCGTCGCTCGCCAAGAGCCTCTACACCCGCAGCCTGCCCTTCGGCTACCGCGTCTACGTTCCCGGCGACCCCAAAGGAGAGCACAGCGGCGTCGCCGAAGCCGTAGGCGGCAAGGCGATCATCCTCGGGCACGGGATGGGCAACCGCCTCAACCCGCTCGATGAGGGCTACCGACCCGCCGGGCTCAGCGACCAGGAATGGGCTATCACCCTCGCCGCGCGGCGCCGTGATCTGCTCGGCGCGCTCACCGAGACCGTGCTGGACCGCCCGCTCGCGCCACTGGAACACACCGCGATCGACACCGCCCTGGCCGGGGCGGTGCGCAACGCCGACGTGCCGATCCTGCCGATGGTGGTCGAGCGGCTGCTGCGCCCCGACCCCGCCGACGACCCAGACGGGCGGCTCACCGAAGACGGCCGCCAAGTCGGGCACGCGCTCCGAAGGCTCGTCGCCGGTGACCTGGCTGGCCTGTTCGATGGACCGAGCACCGTCCGGTTCGATCCGTCGCTGCCGATGGTCAGCCTGGACCTGTCCCGCGTCACCGAGAACAGCACCCTCATCAGCGTCCTGATGACCTGCTCATCGGCATGGATGGAAGCCGCGCTGCTGGACCCGAACGGCGGACGCCGATGGGTCATCTACGACGAGGCCTGGCGGCTCATGTCACATCCGGCGCTGCTGCGGCGGATGGACGCCCACTGGCGGCTCGCCCGCCACTACGGGCTGGCGAACCTGCTCGTGTTCCACAAGCTCACCGACCTGGAGAACGTCGGCGACCTGGGCTCGGCGAACCGTGCGCTGGCGAACAGCCTGCTGGCGAACGCCGAGACCCGGATCGTCTACCGGCAAGAGACCGACCAGCTCGGCCCCACCGCCGCCGCCCTCGGGCTCACCGGCACCGAGCAACGTCTCCTGCCGGGACTCGGCACCGGGCAAGGGCTCTGGCGGATCAAGGACAGGTCGTTCGTCGTGCAGCACCAGCTCCATCCCGCCGAGCTGGCCGCGTTCGACACCACCGCCCGCATGACCGGGAACGTCTAGAAGTTCGCATGAACATTGACGGTTCTGGCGGGAACTTCAATGTCCAGGAGGTCTCTGGGCTGGGTGGGGGTGGATGTTTGCGGAACATCCCGGCGCTCGGTAGCCGGGTTGGCGCTCGGGGCGCCCCGAGGGGTGTGGTTCTACGGCTGGGTCGGGACGGGTGTCTGCTGATAGAGGGCGAGTCGCCAGGTGCCGTCCTGTCGGGTGTAGACGCTGGACATGAGGGCGACGAACGCGGGCTCGTCCTCGTCGCGGTAGGCGCGGCCGGTGTAGACGAGGATCGCGTGATCTTCGCTGAGGGCGATGAGTTGCTCGTCAGTGATGTCGTAGGTCCGCCACGGGGGCGCTTCGTTCAGGGAGTCGATGACGGCCTTCCGGTCGAAGACCTGGCCGTGGGCGAGGATCATGACGCCGTCGCTGGACATGATCTGCCCGTAGAAGTCCGCGCCGGTGCTGTCACAGAGGGACTTCCATCCCTGGTGTTCGAGGTCGAGCAGCTCGTCGAGCACGGTGTGTCTCCTTCGATCGCCGGGGCTTCAAGCCTACGAGGTGAGGTCGAGGTGTTCGCGGGTGTCGAGGTAGCGGTTGGTGCTCCCGGTTGGTTCCCCGGACGTTCACGAATCCTGACCTGAGCCGCGCCGCTTTCACGCAGGAGGACTCTGGCTCACCTCGCGGCCATGAGGAAGCCCGAGCCCGAATCTGTTCCCGTATCCATTCCGCTCATCGTGCTCGACGTGCATGAGGACGGGACCGTAGCGGTCACGGTCGACGGGAATCCGCTGGTCCCGGACCCGGCCACGGGGTCGTGGCGGCGTTCCTCGTTCGGACAGATCATCGACCGCGCCACCAACGAGCGGACGATCCCGTCGCGGGTCGAGGTCCGCGAGGCGGACGGAACGACCTTCACCGACATCATCGCGCCCCAACGCCGCCGACCCTCCCGCCCACCACCCGCACCAGAGTCAGCGTCGGATTCGCTGCCGGTGTTCCACACCGTCACCGGTGACGGGTTCGTTCCTGGCGAGGACGTCGCGGTCGCCGTCGTCACCGGGCACACCGACGCCTCCGGCACCGGCACCGCCCGCGCCCTGATCGACCCTGCCCGACTCGGGCCGGATGCTCCGGGCGGGGTCGTGGAGGTGCTGCTGGTCGGTCGCATCTCCGGCACCACGATCATCCGGCGGCTGCCATGAACAGTCAGGGCCGGCAGACCGGCTCGTTCGGAGACGAGCTGACCAACGCCGCGATGATCGGGCTGGTCGGCCTGTTCGGCGCCGCTCTCGTGCTACGCGGTGCCGGATCGGTCGCGGCTTGGTTCACCGGCGCCGGTCAGCCCGCCGGCGGTCCCGCGTCCGGGATCGGTGTGCTGTTCGATCCTGGCGATCCGGCCGCTGCCCTGGACGCGCCCGGCCTGAGCCCGGTCGTCTACTGGCTCGTCACGAGCGTCCTGCTCGCCGTGCTCGTCACCGGCGCCGTGTGGGTCTGGTCGCGGCTGCGGCGGCACACGCACCGGGTCGAGCAAGACCCGCGACGCATGGCAGGCATCGCCACCCGGCATGAGGTCATCACCGCCGCGTCCGAGAAGGCGCTGCTGCGCCGCGCAGGGAACCTGCGCCCCGGCCTGGATGATCCCCGGCCACGAGATGTCGGCTACCGTCTCGGCGTCTCCAAGGGCGCGAGCGTGTGGGCGTCGGTCGAGGACTCGATCATGGTCATCGGCCCGCCCCGCTCCGGTAAAGGCCTGCATCTGGTGATCCCGGCGATCCTCGACGCGCCCGGGGCCGTCGTGGTGACCTCGACCCGTCCCGACAACCTGACCGCGACCATGCGCGCCCGCCGCCGGGTCGGGCCGGTCGCGATCTTCGACCCGCAACACCTCGCCGAGGGCCTGCCGGCCGGGATGCGGTGGTCACCGATCCGAGGCTGCGATTCCCCGCAGACCGCGATGATCCGCGCCACCGGGCTCGCCGCCGGCACCGGCCTCGCCTCGGGCGGCGTCGATGGCGGCGGGTTCTGGGAAGGCAAGACCCGGGCCGCGCTGCAATCGCTCCTGCACGCCGCCGCGATCGACCACCGGCCACCGGCTGAGCTGTTCCGCTGGACCCTCGACCCGACCGCGGCCGCCGACGCGGTGGCGATTTTGACCGGCTCCACCCAGGCGGCGACCGGATGGGCCGAGTCGCTGGAAGCGATGATCGACTCCGACCCCCGCACCCGAGACTCCATCTGGCAAGGCGTGTCCCTCGCCCTCGGATCGCTCGCCGACCCCAGAGTGCTCGACGCCGTCTCACCCGGTCCCGGTGAGGGCTTCGACCCCGAGCACTTCATCCAGAACCGCGGCACCCTGTTCCTCCTGGCAACCGGCTCCGGTGCAGGAGCCAGCGCCGCCCTCGTCGCCGCTCTGGTGGAAGACCTGATCGAGACCGCCCGCCGCCTCGCTGCGCGCTCACCCGGCGCGCGGCTCGATCCGCCGATGCTGCTGGCACTGGACGAGATAGCCAACCTCAGCCCGTTGCCGTCGCTGCCGACCCTCATGGCCGAAGGCGGCGGCTCGGGCATCACGACGATGCCGGTGCTCCAGTCGCTTGCGCAGGCGAGGGATAAGTGGAACGAGCACCAGGCCGGCGCGATCTGGGACGCCTCGATCGTCAAGGTGATCCTCGGCGGCGCGTCCAACAGCCGCGATCTGCAAGACCTGAGCGCACTGGTCGGGGAACGCGACGAGTACACCGACAGCGTGACCCTCGGCGACCACGGCACCCGCTCCAACCAGCGCTCCGTCCGCCGCATCCCGATCTTCCCGCCCGACCGCATCCGCCGAATCCCGTTCGGCACCGGGATCGTGCTGCTGCGCTCCGCGCCCCCGATCGTCACGGACCTGCACCCGTGGCCCAAGCGACCCGATGCCGCCCAGCTCACCGCCGACCGTGCGGAGATCGAGGCGCTGCTGCGCCGCACCGACGCCTGAACGTGCAGACGCGTCGTGGCCCACCTGCTTGCCACAGCGAGCCCCGGCATGACCGGGTGCGTGAGCAGACAGGAGCAGAGCATGTCCGACACCCCGCACGAGGACCCCGCCCTGGACGAGGTTCCCGACCCGGACCTGGACGACACCGACGACGGCTTCGAGGACCCGCTGGTCGCCGAGCCGCCTCACCCGGTCAACTGGAACCTGCTCAACGCCGACGACGCCGAGGTCGAGTGGCTGGAACTGAACCGGTGGGTGGACTGGCTCCGGCACACCTACGGCCTGCCCGCCGCCGTGATCCCGCCGGCTTGGTACGCCCACCCCGAGCTGCTGTGGGAGCTGTCCGCGCTGCACCTGCACTGGCTGTGCGCCTACGACCCCGAGCAAGAAGGCTCCGCCCCGCTCGGCTGGCACCGCGACTTCGCCGACGCCCGCCAACGTCTCCGCGAATGGGTCGCAGCGTCGGGCACCAAGCTCGACCACGACCGCCCCACCCGGCAGACCGTCTGGCCCGGCGAGGACCCCGCCGACCCGATCGAGGACATCCCGATCATCGACCGCGACGCCGAGTTCGTGGAGTTCGTCATGGCCGACGTCCAAGACCGCCGCGACGCCGAGGACGCCTTCTACCGCGACCTCGACCCCGACACCGACACCGGAGAAGTGTCGTGAGCGACAACGGAACGCTCCTGGTGTCTCCGCTGATGCACAGCCGGGAAGTCGCCACGTACTTGAAGGTGTCGGAGTCCACGCTGTCGCGGTGGCGCTCAGCCGGCACCGGGCCGCCGTTCCTACGGCTCGGCGGGATCGCCCGCTACCGGCTCGATGCCGTGGACCGCTGGCTGGACGAGCTGGAACACGACCATGCCGCGGAGAGCTGAGCCGCAGCCGACCGCTGAGCCCAAGCCGGTCCCGCCGATCGGGGTGAAGGTCTCCACGGACATGGAACGCCGCTCCTACGGCATCCGCGCCCGCGCCCGATGGACCGACCCGAACACCAAGCGCCGCGTGATCCGCTCGGAGATCGTGCGGGACGAAGCGGCCGCCCACGCCTTCTTCGACCAGCTCCGCAACTCCTCGACCAAGGGCATGGACGTGTCCATGACGCTGCTGGAGTTCGTCACCTCCATCGGAGACAGGTGGGCACGCGGCCTGGACCCGACCTCCACCGGCGAGACCTACGGGTACGGGCTGAAGCTGCGGGTGCTGCCCGCGCTCGGGCACCTGCCGGTCACCCAGATCACCGCGGGCATCATCGACCGCACCATCGATGAGTGGGAGAAGCGGCACGGGGCGTCCACGATCAAGAACACCATCGCTCCGCTGGTGCGGGTGCTGGACGAGGCGGTGCGCGATGGGCTGCTGACCATCAATCCGGCGAAGAACCGGGCCAAGCGGAGCCTGAACCGCAACGCCTTCCGCGGACAGTCCGCCGAACACGCCTCCCCGCGGGCGCACGCGATCCCGGACATGAAGACCCTCAACCGACTCGCCACGGCGTGCGGGAAAGTGCATCAGTCCTACAGCGACTTCGTGATGCTCGCGGCGCTGCTCGCGGCCCGTTCCTCGGAGGTGTCCGGGTTGCAGGTCGGGGACGTGGACTTCGGCAAGAACCTCGTCGTGATCCGCCGGCAGGTCTTCCCCGGCAAGGGCGGCCTGGTCACCAAGCCGACCAAGAGCCGCAAAGAGCGCCGCGTGCCGATCCTGGAACCTCTCCGGCCCGTGCTGGAACGCCTTGCCGACGGCAAGCAGCCGGAGGACTCGTTGCTGGTCGGCCCGAAGGGCGGCTACCTCACCACCGCGACCGTCCGCGACGCCACCAACTGGGACGGCATCGTCGCCAAGCTCGGCCTGCCCGACCTCACCCGCCACGGGCTGCGGCACACCGGGGCGACCTGGATGGCCGACGCCGGCATCCCGCTGCACGTACTCCAGGACATCCTCGGGCACGCCTCGATGGAGACCACTCGCGGCTATCTACACCCCGACGACCGCCACCTCGCGTCGGCGGCCGAGCAGGCCAACGCCTTCCTCTCCGCCGCCGGACAGCGCAGGCAGGCCCGCCGCGGCAGCCCCGCGGCCAGGACTCTGTGATGCGCTCCGCAGCCAGCGGGAGTGGTCCCGGAAGCGCTCTGGTCCCCTTTTGGTCCCCTTATCCACAGGAAGCCGGTCCGCGGCACCCTGCGCGTCCACAGGCGGTCGTCCCGCACCATGCCGGGGGGACCAGAGGGGGACCAAAGAAAACCACCCCCGGACATGATGAAGCCCAGGCGAGAAACCTACTCTCACCTGGGCTTTTACGTCGGGCTGACAGGATTTGAACCTGCGACCCCCTGACCCCCAGTCAGGTGCGCTACCAAGCTGCGCCACAGCCCGTGGCATCGATTTTCAGTTGTTTTGGGCCGCCCGGGAGGGGTAAACCCCTTAACCCCCAGTCAGGTGCGCTACCAAGCTGCGCCACATCCCGTTGTTCTGCGCTCTCGCGCAGGCAACTCCCCTATCTTAGCCGTATCCGCACCCCCTCCGCGAACCGAGGCGTTGCGAGTGTCGGATGCCCCGCGTAGCGTCGCGTCATGGCGACGATCACGACCGAGCTGGCGACGACGGCACGCTGGGATGATGTCCAGCACGCGCTCACGGGTGGCGGGGACGGCGCCAGTTGCCAGTGCATCTGGCCCGTGCTGAGCAACAAGGACTGGAGCGCGACCACGACGCCGCAGCGCACCGAGATGTTCCGCACCGAGATCGACGAGGGGCCGCCTCCGGGGATCGTCGCCTACGTCGACGGCGAGGCTGCCGGTTGGATCCGCATCGGCCCCCGCACGCGCCAAGCCAGGGTTCCTCGCACGCGCATCATCGCTGCGGCGAGCACCGAGCCGTTCGATGACGAGTCGGTCTGGGCGGTGACGTGCTTCGTCGTGCGCCGAGAGCACCGTGGCGGCGGGCTCAACCTTGAGCTCTTGCGCGCGGCCGTGGAGTACGCCCGAGAATCCGGGGCGCGCCTCATCGAGGGGTATCCCGTCGATACCCGCGGCGAGAAGCAGCGCTCCAACGACCTCTTCCACGGCACGCTCGGGACGTTCCTCGCAGCCTGCTTCATGGAACGGGCCGAGCTCAAGCCGGGCCGCACGCTCGTGGCACTCTCCTTCGATGACGACGGATGATCGCAACCGATGAGAAGCCGCTAGCGTGAAGTCATGAGCAACGAGACTCCGACCATCGACGATCCCGAGCTCGGCACGTTCACGCGTGCACGCTCGGAGCTCACCGATGGGACGGTGCTGACACACGATTGGTTCGTCGGCACGATCTCGGTCCACGGCACCGACCTCGAGTTGATGATGGAAGGCACGGCCCCTGATGAGGTCGAACCTCTGCTCCCCCGACTGCGCGACACGGTGAAGCGACTCGACATCGTGCGACGCATCGCCACGGATGCCGTCGTCACGAAGTTCAGCGCCGGCGAACCGGGAAGTCTCGAGCTCGACGAGGCCAGCACAGACCTCGCCGTTGAGGCCATCGAAGCGGCCGCCGACGGCACGGTCGTTCTCCATCTGACCGACGGCTGCGGCGAGCACTTCCCCGAGGGATACTGGCCGGCTGTGCATCTCGGTGTCGACGACAGCGTCGTCGAGGTCACCGTCGAATCGTGAACAGCAGCGCCATGCGGGACGGGTCGCAGGTGCCGTCAGCGCCGCGACACGACGACGAACTCCAGCGGCGCCGCGTGCTCTTCGCCTCGGCGTTCCTCCCCTACGCCGTCGTGTCTCTCCTCCACATCATCCTGCTGGCGGTCGACAGCCCGCTCGCCGCGCCCACCAAGCTGCTCCTGATGCCGCTGCTGGCTGTTCCGGTCGTGGTCTCTGCGCGACGCCTCGTTCCGCCCTCCGCGCTGATCCTGCTGCTTGCTGCCGTGTTCTTCTCCTGGCTCGGCGACGGAGCCGGAACATTCTTCCCCGGCGGCCCCGAACTGCCCCTGATGCTGCTGTTCTTCGGCATCGCCCACGTGGCCTACATCCTGCTCTTCGCACGTCACCTGTCGACCCGGCGCATGCCCTGGTGGGCTCTCGTGTACGCCGGCTGGTGGGTCGCCATGATCGCCGTGCTCGGTCCGCACACCGGTGGCCTTCTCGTCGCCGTCGCTCTCTACGGACTGGTGCTCGCGGGGACCGCCGCCTTCTCCGCGCGCTGCCATCCCGTCATCGCCGTCGGAGGGTCGTTCTTCCTCGCGAGCGACACGATCCTCGCTTTCCGACTCTTCCTCCCCGATTCACTGCCGCCCTGGAGCAGCCCCGCCGTGATGCTCACCTACACGATCGGGCAGGGACTGATCGTGTCCGGCGCTCTCGTGGCACTGAGGAAGAGGAGTTCCTGATGGATGCCGCACGCATCGACAGCTGGCTCTGGGCGATCCGTGTCTACAAGACGCGCTCGGCGGCGACGACGGCATGCCGCGCGGGGCATGTACGCGTGAACGGAGACAGGGTGAAGGCCGCGCAGCAGATCCGGGTCGGCGACGAGGTCCGCATCAGGATCGCCGGGTTCGATCGAATCCTCTTCGTCCGCCAGCTGCTCGTGAAGCGTGTCGGCGCTCCCGTCGCCGCTCTCGCCTACGACGACCGGACGCCCGAACGAGAGCCTCAGGCAGCACTGGGCGTACGCGACCGCGGAGCGGGGCGACCGACCAAACGCGAACGACGCGACATCGATCGGTTGCGCGGCCGCAACGACGATCTCCCGAGCTGATATCTCGGCATGCATCGCGGCCGCACCTTCTCGCTTTCGAAGCTTTGTTCTAAACTGAGTGCATGGCGAACGATAAGAAACCCGACCTCGACCTCGATCTCGAGGAACGTCGTCGAGTTCTCGACGCCTGGGTCGCGACCCGTCGCCGCATCGCCGCACTCGAAGCCGAGGCAGCCGAGCTGCTCACGGAGCAGATCGCCATCCACGATGCCGATGTCGCCTCGAGCCCGTTCCACCGCGAGGCGATCTACCGGTCGATGGTCGCGGAGTTCTCGGCCGCCGGCCGCCTGCCGAAGGGGTCCATGGAGTTCGCCTTCGCAGACGCCCAGGCCCTGGTCGGCCATCTCCCCGCGACCCGCGCTTCGTTCTCGCGCGGCACTGTCAGCGCTGGACACGTTCGCGAGATCGCCAGGGCCAGCGCCATCGTGGCCGAGGCCATCCGCAACCGCAAGATCGATCCGGCAGTCATGGAGCTGTTCGAGACGGCGGTGCTGGTGGTCGCCGAGCAGGACACCGCGGCGCGCACCAAGGCGCACGCTCGACAGGTCGTCGCCGCCCTCGTCGGCGAGACGCTCGTCGACAGACACCGACGTGCGGCCGAGGAACGGTGCGTGACGGTGAAGTCGCTCGACGACGGGCTCGCGCTGCTCACCGCCGTGCTGCCCGAGTGGATAGCCACCGCCATCGCCGACCGACTGAATCAGATGGCACGAGCGGTCGTACGCGCCCGGGATGACAGAGATGTCGTTCCTCCGCCCTGGTGGTTCGACGACGGGCGTGAGGGCATCAGCCCCGAGGACATCCCCCTCGACGATCCGGTGTTCGACATCCTCGATGACCGTGTGATCCGTGGCATCGACGTGAGCACGTTCACGGCCGACCCCGACGTCGTGCGTTTCCCGGCGGACACCCGTACGTGGGCACAGACCCAGGCCGACCTCTTCGCTGATCTGCTCCTCACTGCAGACCCGAGCGCCGCCCACGGGGACGGCCTCGACGGCATCCAGGCCCGCGTGCAGGTGACGATCGCAGCCAGCACCCTCACCGGCGCTGACGATGACCCGGCGGAGCTCGACGGGCACGGAGCGCTGCACCCCGACGTCGCGCGCGAGCTCGCAGCGCGCAACACGGGCTGGAGCCGCCTGTTCCTCGACCCGTCCGGCATGGTCGTGGAGACCGACACCTATACGCCGACCGAGGGCATGCGGCGTTTCCTCCGCGCGCGCGACCGACACTGCCGGTTCCCGGGATGCCGGATGCCGGTGCACCGCTGCGAGATCGACCACAACCACGATCATGCGAAGGGCGGCACGACCGCGCTCGACAATCTCGCGCACTTCTGTCGGAATCACCACACGCTCAAGCACCCGGACATTCCGGAGGCGCATCGGTGGACCGCTCAGCAGGAGAAAGACGGCAGCGTCACCTGGCACAGCCCACTGGGCCGGGACTACGCCGATTCGCCCCCTCGAAGGGTGATATTCGTCTGACGCCGGGCTTCCGGGTCGACGGTGACCGGACCGCGACGCAGGGACTCCACGTCAGCCCTGCGCGTCGAGCAACTCGAGCAGCCATCCCGCCGAGCTGATGTGCGCGGCGCCCGCGTGATCGGCCCGTTCCCTGAGGCCGCGGTCGCTGGTGACGGCGACGACGGATTCCTCGCGCGCGACCCGACGCTCGATCTCAGCGACGATCGCGTCGTCGCCCTCAGCCTCGGCACGTACCAGGCGGACGGGTCCCGGTTCGTCGGGGATGCCTCGCGCCTGTCCCTCGACCACCAGCGAGACCTCGGGGAACCACACATCTCCCCCGAGCTCCAGCTCCTCGGCGGGAACAGCCAAGCGTTCGAGACGGCCGCGAAGTCGAGCCGCCGCTCCGGCGCGGTCCTTCCACCAGCCGTCCGGGACCGAACCGACGACGTTCGCCGCATCCACCACGATCGCAGGACGCGTCCCGAGCAGCGCCCGCAGCGCAGGCCACGACGCCCCGAACCCCGGGTGCAAAGGGCGGGCGTCGACCTCATCCACCGGCACCCATTCCAGGGCGACGCTCTCGGGGTCGCTGATCACCGGCTCGAACGGCACCTGCACGTCGGCGATGACGGTCGTGTACGACCAGATCCCGAGGTCGAGCACGCTCGTGAACCGGGCGCGCACAGCACCGTCGGGCACGCCGGCCTCTTCCTGGGCTTCGCGGACGGCTCCGTCGATCGCGCTCTCCCCCTCGTGCAGCGCCCCGCCGGGAAGCCCCCACGTCCCCCCGAAGTGGCTCCAGGAGACGCGGTGCTGCAGCAGGATCCCGCGCGCGGGATCGTAGGCGAGAAGACCGGCGGCGCCGAAGCGCCCCCAGTACTTCTCCCCCGACTCCGAGATCACCCAGGCATCGCCGGGATTCCGCGGCCCCTCGGGGCGACGCGGCTCACCGGAAGCAGGAGGTACGACAGTCACACCCTCAGCCTTTCACAGCATCGGGGCGACGGCACCACGGCGCGACATGCGCCGGAACAGATCAGCGCTGACGCTTCTCGCGCACGCGCATGTTGATCACGATCGGCGTGCCCTCGAACGAGTAGAGCTCGCGCAGACGCCGCTGGATGAACCGGCGGTACCCGGGGTCGAGGAAACCGGTCGTGAACAGCACGAACGTCGGCGGGCGCGTCGATGCCTGCGTACCGAACAGGATGCGCGGCTGCTTGCCTCCACGCAGCGGGTGCGGGTGCTCCGCCACGAGTTCCGCGAGGAACGCGTTGAACTTGCCCGTCGGAATACGACGGTCCCAGTTCTCCAGCGCGGTCTCCAAGGCGGGAACGAGCTTGTCGAGGTGACGCCCGGTCTTCGCGGAGATGTTCACGCGCGGGGCCCAGGCGACGTGTGCGAGGTCCTGCTCGATCTCGCGCTCGAGGTAGCGACGACGATCGGCGTTCTCGAGGTCGTCGTCGTTGAGGCGGTCCCACTTGTTGAACGCGAGGACCAGTGCACGACCCGACTCCAGCACCAGGTCGATGATGCGCACGTCCTGCTCGCTGATCGACTCGGAGACGTCGAGCACGACGACAGCGACCTCCGCCTTCTCCAGCGCAGCGGAGGTGCGCAGCGACGCGTAGAAGTCCGCGCCCTGCGCCATGTGCACGCGACGACGGATGCCGGCGGTGTCGACCAGACGCCACATCTTGCCGCCCAGCTCCACGACCTCGTCGACCGGATCGCGCGTGGTGCCGGCGAGATCGTTGACGACCACCCGCTCCTCGCCGGCCGCCTTGTTCAGCAGCGACGACTTGCCGACATTCGGGCGACCGAGGATGGCGACCCGGCGGGGTCCGCCGATCTCCTGCTTGGCGACCGCCGAGACCTCGGGAAGCTTCTTCATCACGGCGTCGAGCAGATCGGCGACACCGCGTCCGTGGATGGCGGACACCGGGTGCGGTTCGCCGAGACCGAGGCTCCACAGAGCTGCGGTCTCCGGCTCCTGCCGGGCGTCATCGATCTTGTTGGCGACCAGGAACACGGGCTTGCCGCTCTTGCGCAGCAGCTTCACCACGTGCTCATCGGTGGAGGTCGCACCCACCATGGCGTCGACGACGAACAGCACCAGGTCGGCGAGGTCTATCGCCACCTCCGCCTGCATCGCGACAGAGCGGTCGATGCCGCGGGCGTCCGGCTCCCACCCGCCCGTGTCGACGAGCGAGAAGCGACGATCTCCCCACTCCGCCTTGTACGTCACGCGGTCGCGGGTCACACCGGGGGTGTCCTCCACGACGGCCTCACGGCGACCGAGGATGCGGTTCACGAGCGCGGACTTGCCCACGTTCGGCCGTCCGACGATCGCCACCACGGGAAGTGCGGGACTGTAGTGGATGCCGTCCTCGCCGAGCGTGATGCCCGCGAGGAGCTCCGCGTCCTCGTCGTCCAGCTCGTAGTCGGAGAGGCCGGCGCGGAGGGTCTCCGCACGCTGCTCGGCGAGATGCTCGTCGAGCTGGTCCATCTTCTCGGCGAGCTGGTCGGGGCCGCCTTCGTATTCGTCGTCAGCCACGGGGTGCTCCTTGGATTCGTTCGATCACCGTGAGGACGGCGTCGATGGTCTGGGGGAAATCGAGCTCCGTCGAATCGACGACCTCGACGCCTTCTGCAGCGTTCAGGAAGTCGACGACGGCACTGTCTGAGGCATCGCGCTTGTGCAATGCCGCGGCGACAGCAGCCGCATTCTCGCCGGCGAGTTCACCGGCACGTCGCGCAGCCCGCACTTCGGGGGCTGCGGTGAGAAGGATCCGTACAGGGGCGTCCGGTGCCACCACGGTCGTGATGTCACGTCCCTCCACCACGACGGCGGGGTACGACGACTCGGCTACCAGCCGGCGGAAGAGCTCGTTGACCTGTGCTCGCACCTCGGGCACGCGCGCCACGCCGCTCACCGCTCCGGAGACTCGCGGGTCGCGGATGGCCTCGGTGACCTCCACGTCTCCGACGAGCACCGTGCGGTCGTCGGGGTCGAGACCCAGCCGCACGGGGAAGTCCTGCGCGGCAGCAATGACCGCTGCCGAGTCGTCCGTGTCGGCCCCGCGGTCGAGCACGTACCAGGCGAGCGCACGGTAGGCGGACCCGGTGTCGAGGTACCCGAAGCCGAGCCTGCGCGCCACAGCCTTGGAAACGCTGGACTTGCCGGAGCCGGCGGGGCCGTCGATCGCGATGAACTTGTGTGCGTCGGTCACGTGCGCCTCCGCGGCGGAGAATGAGATGTCAGTCATTGGTGCTCCCCGCGATACGCCAGCCGCGTTCCTGGAGCCCGGTGATCGCGCCGTGCAGAGCCGCCGGGTCGACGCTGATCTCGGCGAGGCCAAACTGCGCTCCCGGCGAGTGCTCGAGGCGCAGGTCCTCGACGTTGACTCCGAGTTCACCCAGCTCGCCGAAGAGCCGCCCGAGCTGTCCGGCGGTGTCGTCGATCATGACGACGAGGGTGTCGAAGCGCTGGTTCTGTCCATGCTTGCCGGGAAGACGCTCGACCCCGTCGTTGCCCTGGCGGATGGTCTCGGCTACCGTGCGGCGGGCGCCGGGGGCGGCCGGATCGCGCAGGGCGTCGGAGATCTCACCGAGGTCGGAAGCGAGGGCATCGAGGATCTCGACCACCGGTTCGGCGTTCGCCCCGAGGATCTGCACCCAGAGTTCCGGTGCCGACGCAGCGATGCGCGTCGTGTCGCGGACGCCCTGGCCCGCGAGACGGAGCGCCCCTTCCTCGGCCTCTGCGAGGCGACCGGCGAGCAGACTCGCCACCACCTGCGGCACATGCGAGATCAGCGCGACAGAACGGTCGTGCTCCTCCGGGGTCATCTCGAGCGGCGTCGCTCCCACATCGAGGGCGAGGGCCTCGACGAGCGCGAGATCGGAAGCTCTCGTCTCCGCGTCTCGGCACACGACCCAGGGGCGACCGATGAAAAGATCAGCGCGGGCGGAGATCGCCCCACCGCGCTCACGGCCGGCGAGGGGATGCGAGCCGATGTAGCGGGTGAGGTCCGCGCCGCGCGTCTGAAGAGTGCGGAACGGCTCGAGCTTCACACTGGCGACATCGGTGACCACCGCCTGCGGGAACCGCTCGAGCTCGGCCTGGATCACGTCTGCCGTGACATCGGGCGGAACGGCGACCACCACGAGAGAGGGGGCGTCGTCCTCCGCCGCGATCCGGCCGGCGCCGTAGTCGACCGCGAGGCGCAGTTGGGCCGGCGAGGCGTCGGACAGCACCACGTCGACGCCCTTCGCACGGAGGGCATGACCGATGCTCGCGCCGAGGAGGCCCGCGCCGACGATGCGGACGGTCCCGGAGAGACGCGGCGCGACGAAGCCCGCTCTCCGCACCGCGGGCGCACTCGTCGTATCGGTCATTCGCTCTCCTGCTCGCCTGGCGCCTCGGCGACACCGGAATCACGGCGCGACATGGTCAAAAGCGCGCCGAGTTCGATTTTACTCAGTTCCCGCGTCTTTCCGGCCGGGAGGGTTCCCAGGTGGAGCGGACCGAACTGTCGGCGGACCAGTTCCGTGACCGGGTGGCCGACGGCCGCGAGCATCCGACGGACGATGCGGTTGCGACCGGAGTGCAGTGTCAACTCCACCAGGCTCGACCCTCGTGAGGTGTCCAGAAGCCGCGCCTTGTCGGCGGCGATCGGTCCGTCCTCCAGTTCGATGCCCTTGGTGAGCTTCGAGATCGTCTGTGGCAGCACCGTTCCCTCGACCTTCGCGATGTACACCTTGGTCACGCCGAACGACGGGTGCGCCAGCACATGAGCGAGCGCGCCGTCGTTGGTCAGGATGAGCAGACCGCTCGTCTCGGCATCCAGCCGTCCGACGTTGTACAGCCGCTCCTCGTAGTCGGCGGTGAACCGGCGCAGATCGGGGCGGCCATTCTCGTCCTTCATGCTGCTCACGACACCGGTGGGCTTGTTGAGCATGACGTAGCGCTTCGAGACGTCGAGCTGCACGGCGGTGCCGTCAACGTCGACGAGGTCGTTCTCCGGGTCGATCCGTCTCCCGAGTTCGGAGACCACGATGCCGTTGACGCGGATGCGGCCTTCGGTGATGTACTGCTCGACCACGCGGCGTGAAGCGACTCCTGCAGCGGCGAGCACCTTCTGCAGGCGCACGCCTTCGGGTGCAGCCCCGGAATCGTTCGAGGCTGCGTTCGAGGCTGCGTTCGAGGCTGCGTTCGAGGCGTCGTGGCCGGTCATCGGATGGTCCCTTCGTCGAATCCGTCTGCACCATCGTCGAGCAGCGGGGAGATCGGGGGCAGCTCGTCGAGGGAGTTGATGCCCAGATGCTGGAGGAGCGCGTCGGTGGTTCCATAGTTGATCGCACCGGTCTCGGAGTCTGCGAACAATTCGGTGATCAGTCCGCGAGCGACGAGCGTGCGGACGACGGAGTCCACGTTCACCGCGCGGATGGAGGCGACCTGGCTGCGCGTGACCGGCTGCTTGTAGGCGATGACGGCCAGGGTCTCCAGGGCGGCCTGCGAGAGACGTGCAGGAGCCTGACCGCCGATGAATGCCGCCACCACGTCGTCGAGCTCTTCCCTGACGTAGAGACGCCACCCGCCGCCGACCTCCCGAAGCTCGAAGCCGCGTCGCGGCCCCTTCCCGCGCCCGTCGTAGTCCTCGACCAGCATCTCCAGGGTCTGGCGCACGGCCGGGACCGGCGAGCCGACCGCGGCGGCCAGGGCGACGAGACCGATCGGCTCATCCACGATGAAGAGGATCGCCTCGATCCGCTCGGTCAGAGGAATCTCCTCAGCACCGGCCAGGTCGGCGTTCGTCTCGTCCGTCACGTCATCGGTCATAGTCGGCCCCCAGGGTCGCCAGCGTCTCATCCGACCAGGAGTCGGCTGCCCAGCGCAGCGTCAGCTCGCCGAGCGGTTCCAGTTGTTCGAACGACAGCGCCGCGTGCCGGTAGAGCTCCAGCACGGAGATGAACCGTGCCACGACGATGCCCGGCTCGGTCACGCCGGCCACGAGTTCGCGGAAACTCACCGACTCGGTGCCGCGCAGCAGCGTCACCACGATCGCCGCCTGTTCGCGGATGCTGACCAGGGGCGCGTGCAGGTGATCGAGCCCGACGTGCGGGATCTCCTTCGGGGCGAAGGCCAGGAGGGCGAGAGCGGCGAAGTCGTCGACGCTCAAGGACCACACGAGCTCCGGCGTCTGACGTCGGTGCTTCTCCTCCAGACGGACAGCGCGCACGTGACGACGGTCTTCGCGCTGCAGACAGCGGGCGAACCAGGTCGAGACCTCCTTGAAGGCCCGATACTGCAGCAGGCGTGCGAACAACAGGTCGCGCGCCTCGAGCAGAGCCACCGCCTCGGCGTCGACCAGCTCGCCCTGAGGGAGAAGACCGGCGACCTTCATGTCGAGCAGGGTCGCGGCCACGACCAGGAACTCGGACGCCTGATCGAGGTCCTCGTCGTCGTCGAGTTGGCCGAGGTACGCGATGAACTCGTTGGTGACCGCGCTCAGCGACACCTCGGTGATGTCCATCTCGTGCTTCGAGATGAGGTTCAGCAACAGGTCGAAGGGGCCGTCGAAGTTCGACAGCGAGACCGTGAAGCCGCTGGCCTCGGCGGAGGCTCCTTCGTCTGCGCTCTCCTGGAGCGACGGGTCGACGGGTGCTTCGTCAGGCGACGGCGCCACGGGCGACCAGCTCCCGCGCCAGCCGCAGATACGCCTGAGCGGCGGCGTGCTCGGGGGCGAACTCGGTGATCGGCACGCCCGACACGGAGGCGTCAGGGAACTTCACGGTGCGACCGATCACGGTTTCCAGCACATCGTCGCCGAATGCCTCGACCACACGCTCGAGCACCTCACGGGAGTGCAACGTGCGCGGGTCGTACATCGTCGCCAGCAGGCCGTCCATCGTGATCGAAGGGTTGAGCCGGTCGCGGACCTTGTCGATCGTCTCGATCAGCAGCGCGACCCCGCGCAGGGCGAAGAACTCGCACTCGAGCGGGATGATCACGCCGTGGGCCGCCGTCAGCGCGTTCACGGTGAGGATGCCGAGCGAAGGCTGGCAGTCGATCAGGATGACGTCGTACTCCCCCGCCACCTGGCGCAGGACGCGGGCGAGGATCGTCTCTCGCGCGACCTCGTTGACGAGGTGCACCTCGGCAGCGGAGAGATCGATGTTCGCCGGCATGACATCGAGGCCCTCGACGCTCGAGTGCACGATCGCATCGTGGGCGTCGCGCTTGGTGTCCAACAGCAGGTCGTAGATCGTCGGCACGTCGTGGGTGGGGATACCGAGGCCCGCAGAGAGCGCACCCTGGGGATCGAAGTCGACCGCCAGCACCTTCCGGCCGTATTCGGCCAGCGACGCGGCGAGGTTGATCGACGTGGTCGTCTTTCCGACGCCGCCCTTCTGGTTGCACAGCGCGATGATGCGTGCAGGGCCGTGAGACTTCAGCGGCTCGGGGATCGGGAAGCCGTGATACGGGCGGCCGGTGGGTCCCATGGGGGTCTCGTCGGCCTTCTGCGCCTTCGCCCTGGACTTCGCCACTTTCTCAGCCACCCGTTCTCCTGCTCCGTCGTGCTTGGTCGATTGTACCGGCCATGCGGTTCTCCGGCCGCCTCGGCACGCGGCAGAGCGGATCGGCGCGCGGCAGAGCGATCGGGCCGGTGCGGCACCCCTCATCGGGCGCGCGGGTGCGACGTCGCGTAGATGTCGCGGAGCGCGTCGACGGAGACGTGGGTGTAGATCTGCGTCGTCGCGACCGACGAATGCCCGAGGAGCTCCTGGACCACGCGCACATCCGCCCCACCCTGCAGGAGATGCGTCGCGAACGAGTGCCGCAGGGTGTGCGGGGAGACGTCGACCGTGATCTCCGCTCTCTCGGCGGCAGCGCGGATGACGAGCCAGGCGCTCTGGCGTGAGAGCGGGGCGCCCCGAGCGCCGAGGAACAGTCGGGCAGAGGCACGTCCCTTGGCCGCCAGTCCCGGACGCACGCGCGTCAGGTACGCGTCCACGGCGGCGCGCGCGTAGGAGCCCACCGGAACGATGCGCTCCTTGGCCCCCTTCCCCCGCAGTCGCAGCACGTCGCCGTGTGCCAGGTCGTCCACGTCGAGGTCGATGGCCTCCGACACCCGGGCTCCGGTCGCATACAGGAGTTCGAGCAGCGCGCGATCGCGGATGCCGAGCGGGTCCTCGGGCGATGGCGCGGCGAGAAGGCGCTCGACCTGCTCGATGGTCAGGGCTTTGGGGAGCCGTCGCGGCGCCTTGGGCGGGCGGAGCCGGACGCTGGGGTCGTCAGCCTCGATGCCCTCGCGTGCCAGGAAACGGTGCCAGCCCCGGACCGACGACTGCAGGCGCGCGAGGCTCGTCGAGGCGGGCGGCGGCTGGGCAGATGCCCGCTCCGCGATGAACCGGTCGATCACGGCAGGGGTCACTTCAGCCGTGTCGGCGATCCCTTCTGCGACCAACCACTCCTGATAGACACCGAGGTCACGCCGGTACGCCGCGACCGTGTGGGCACTCAGGCCCCGCTCGACCGTGACATGACGCAGGTAGGCGTCCAGGGCGCGCTCGAGCTGCATCGTCAGTCCCGGTCGCGCAGCCTCTGCGATGCCGCGAGCACCCCGATGGCGAGGATGCCGTTGCGCATCCGCCCCTCGAGCACCGCCGAGACGGCGTCCGAAAGCGGCACCCACGCAACCCGGATGTCCGCCTCCTCGTCCTCCCGGTCGTGTGCCGCGTCAGCCGAGGAGACCCCGGTCGCGAGGAACACGTGGATGATCTCGTCGTTCCCGCCCGGAGTCGTCCAGGAGGAGACCAGGGGTTCCCAGCGCTCGGCAACGAGGTCGGCCTCTTCGGCGAGCTCCCGCCGGGCTGCGGCAAGAGGCTCCTCCCCCTCCACATCCAGCAGTCCTGCAGGGAGCTCCCAATCCCGATGCCGAATCGGGTGACGGTACTGCTGGATCAGCAGGACGCGCCCCTCATCGTCCAGGGCGACGATCGCCACCGCGCCGGTGTGATCGACGTACTGTCGGACGATCTCACCGTCTCCGTAGCGCACACGGTCGGAGCGGACGTCCCAGACCCTGCCGCGGTATACGAGGTCGCTGTGAAGGACCTCCGGTTCGAACGGCTCGTCGCGGAGGTCCTGCGGCGACTCAGTCATCCGCGCTGACGTCGAACAGCTCGCTCGCGCGGTTCCGCTCGATCGCTGCGCCGACCAGTCCGCGGAACAGCGGGTGCGGAGCGGTCGGACGCGAGCGCAGCTCGGGGTGCGCCTGAGTGGCGATGTAGTACGGGTGCACGTCGCGGGGAAGCTCGACGTACTCGACGAGGTCGAGCTCCGGGTTGAGACCGGAGAACACCAGTCCGGCCTCCGAGAGACGGTCACGGTAGGCGTTGTTCACCTCGTAGCGGTGACGGTGGCGCTCGGAGGCTTCGGGCGCACCGTACAGTTCACGGGCGAGCGATCCTTCGGCGAGGGCGGCCTGGTACAGACCGAGGCGCATGGTGCCCCCGAGGTCGCCTCCGTCGAGGATGTCGACCTGCTCGGCCATAGTGGCGATGACGGGCTCCGCCGTCTCCGGGTCGAACTCGCTCGAGGACGCGCCTTCGATGCCGGCGACGTCGCGTGCGTACTCGATGACCATGCACTGCAGGCCGAGGCACAGGCCGAGCGTCGGGATGCCCTGCTCACGCGCGAACTTCAGCGCGCCGAGCTTGCCCTCGATGCCGCGGATGCCGAAGCCTCCCGGCACGCAGATGCCGTCGAGCTGGGCCAGCTGCTCCCTGGCGCCCTCCGGGGTCTCGCAGAGGTCGGAGGGGATCCAGCGGATGTTGACCTTGGTCTCCTGTGCGAAGCCTCCGGCCTTGAGAGCCTCGGTCACCGAGAGATAGGCATCGGGGAGGTCGATGTACTTGCCCACCAGGCCGATCGTCACCTCGTGCTTGGGGTTGTGCACCGCGTGCAGCACCTTGTTCCAGCGTGTCCAGTCGACGTCGGCCACCTTCTGGTCGAGGCCGAGGCGGCGCACGATGTACGAGTCGAGTCCCTGCTCGTTCAGCGTCGAGGGGATGTCGTAGATGCTCGGCAGGTCGACGGTGTTGATGACGCCCTCGACATCGACGTCGCACATCAGCGCGATCTTGTTGCGGTTGCTCGCGCTGACCGGGCGGTCGCTGCGGAGCACCAGGGCGTCCGGCTGGATGCCGACCTGGCGCAGGGCCGCCACGGAATGCTGCGTCGGCTTGGTCTTCTGCTCCCCCGAGGCGCCCATGAAGGGCACGAGCGACACGTGCACGAAGAACACGCTGTCGCGGCCGAGCTCGTGACGCAGCTGGCGCGCGGACTCGAGGAACGGCTGCGACTCGATGTCGCCGACGGTGCCGCCGACCTCGGTGATGATCACGTCGGGACGCGGGTCTTCCGACGCCTGCAGGCGCATCCGGCGCTTGATCTCGTCCGTGATGTGCGGAATGACCTGCACCGTGTCGCCGAGGTACTCGCCGCGACGCTCGCGGGCGATCACCTGCGAGTAGATCTGGCCAGTGGTGACGTTGGCCGCCTCCGACAGGTTGATGTCGAGGAAGCGCTCGTAGTGGCCGATGTCGAGATCGGTCTCGGCGCCGTCGTCCGTCACGAACACCTCGCCGTGCTGGAACGGGTTCATCGTGCCCGGATCGACGTTCAGGTACGGGTCGAGCTTCTGCATCACGACGCGCAGGCCGCGGGCCGTGAGGAGGTTTCCGAGGCTGGCCGCCGTCAGTCCCTTGCCCAAAGACGAAACGACACCACCAGTCACGAAGATGTGCTTGGTCGTGTCGTTCTTGGGTCCCGCAGAAGAAGAGTTCATCACGGGCTTCGATCCTATCAGGCGGTGGGCACTCGGAGGCTGAGAAGTTCACGCGCGTGGGTCAGAGCGGCGTCGGAATCGGTGAGCCCCGACAGCAGACGTGCCATCTCGGCTTCGCGCTCCTCCCCCTCCAGACGCCGCACGCTGGAGGCCGTGACCGCGCCGTCATTGGCCTTCACGACCGACAGGTGGTTGTTGGCGAAAGCTGCGACCTGCGCGAGATGTGTGACCGCGATGACCTGCGACTTCTCGGCGAGTCGGGCGAGTCGGCGTCCGACCTCGATGGCCGCAGCGCCACCGATGCCCGCGTCGACCTCGTCGAACACGAACGTCGGAACCGGGTCGGTCGCGGCGATCACGACCTCGATGGCCAGCATCACACGGGAGAGCTCGCCGCCAGAGGCTCCCTTCGAGACCGATCGCGGCTCGGCGCCGGGGTGGGG
Organism: Microbacterium sp. Beta; assembly: GCF_005502545.1. Taxonomy (NCBI): domain Bacteria; kingdom Bacillati; phylum Actinomycetota; class Actinomycetes; order Micrococcales; family Microbacteriaceae; genus Microbacterium; species Microbacterium sp. Beta. Next base: position 23,498 of record NZ_SCOG01000026.1, on the reverse strand, counting down.
CGCGAGGAGGATCGCGACATCGTCTCGGCCGTGGGCGCTCTCGGTGCCCTCGGAGACCGCGACTTCGAGGCGGGCGTCCGGCATGGCGAGAGCGTGGAGCTCCTCCGTCACAGCGGCCCCCAGACGAGAAGCCGCCTCGGTGCGCACCGCAGTCAGTGCATCGGCGTGCGCGTCGAGCTCGACCCTGGCCGCATCGCGCTCGGCGATCAGCCTTTCGATGCGGTCACCGTCGTCGTCGAGCTCGGCCAGCCGCGCGGATCCGGTCTGCCAGAGAGTCAGAGCCTCATCGAGCGAGCCGTGGGCACGGATCAGGGTCCCGAGCGCCGCACGCCGCTCTTCGACCGCCGCGAGCTCATGCGGACCGGTCTCGTCGAGGTCGGCGAGATAGGCGGAGAGGAGCCCCGCCGTGTCGGCGATCCGGTAGCCGATGTCGGCGAGGTTCTCCCCGATCTCGGTCAACTTGGCATCAGAGGCTCGTTCGAGCACGCGACGTGCCTCCGCGACGAGCGCCGCGGCATCGGGCTCACCGTCTTCGCTCGACAGCGCGGCGTGGGCGAGAGATGCTGCGAGACGCAGCTCCTCGGCGTTGGCGAGACGCTCGGAGCGCTCGGTGAGCTCCTGGTCCTCCCCCGGCTCCGGCGCGGTCGCCTCGATCAGTGCGATGGCCTCCCGCAGTCGCGTGGCTTCCTCGGCCCGCCGATCCCGGTTCTCGGTGATCTCCGAGATCTCGGCGTCGAGCGCACGCCAACGAGCGAAAGCGGCCGCATAGGTGTTCACGGCTTCCGCGATCGGAGCACCACCGAAACGATCGAGCGCATCGCGCTGGGCGGTCGCTGATCGCAGCCGCAGCTGCTCGGACTGGCCGTGGACCACGACAAGCTCTTCCGCGAGCGAAGAGAGTACTCCCGCCGGAGCGGCGCGGCCACCCACACTCGCGCGGGAGCGCCCTTCCGCGCTCAGCGTGCGCGACACGTAGAGTTCGGCGCTGCCGCCACCCGCGGGCTCCAGCTCTCCGCCGGCGTCGGCGACGATCTCTGCGACGCTGCCCTGTTCGGGGACGATCCACACGCCGGCGACCGATGCCTGCGACGCACCGGCGCGCACCGCCCCGGAATCGGCGCGCTGGCCGAGGAGCAGCCCGAGTCCGGTGACGACCATGGTCTTGCCCGCACCGGTCTCACCCGTGACTGCGGTGAAGCCGGGGCCCAGCGGCAGAACGGCATCGGCGATGACGCCGAGCCCCTGCATCCGCATCTCCTCGATCATGACGACCTCTCGCTCACGACGTCGCTTCCGTCGCCTGGCCACGCCACCCGGCGACGGGCAGCTGGAACTTGCGCACGAGACGGTCCGTGAAGGCCGTGGGGTGCAGGCGCGCGAGCCGCACGGGACGTGAAGAACGACGCACCACCACACGAGCGCCCGGCGGCAGTTCGTGCGAACGGCGTCCGTCGCACCACAGGATGCCGGAGCCGTCCGTGCGCTCGAGCATCTCGATCGCGACCGACGCGTCCGGGCTGACCACCAACGGCTTGGCGAACAGCGCGTGCGCAGACAGCGGCACCACGGCGATCGCTTCCACACTGGGCCAGATCACGGGGCCTCCCGCCGAGAAGTTGTAGGCGGTCGATCCGGTCGGAGTGGACACGACCATGCCATCGCAGCCGAAGCTCGACAGGGGGCGTCCATCGATCTCCAGCACGATCTCGATCATCCGCTCACGGCTGGCCTTCTCGACCGTCGCCTCGTTGAGCGCCCAGGTCTCGTAGACGACCGTGCCATCGACATCTTTCACCCGCACCGACAGCGCGAGCCGTTCTTCGACCTCGTAGTCGCGATCGATCACACGGCGCACCGCTTTGTCCATGTCATCGCGGTCGATCTCCGCGAGGAAGCCCACGTGCCCCATGTTGATGCCGAGCACGGGTGCGCCGCTGTCCCGCACCAGTTCCGCGGCACGCAGGATCGTCCCGTCCCCGCCCAGCACGATCGCCAGCTCGAGGTCGGCCGGGTCGACGGAACGCCCGAGCACGTCGGTGTCGACGAAGAACGGGTCGACGGCCGCGAGGTCCTCGTGATCGTCGACGGCCAGAACGGGTCGCGCTCCGGCCTCTCGAAGAGCGTCGATCACCCGACGGGCGGCCTCGACGGTGTCGACACGGCCCGCGTGAGCGACGACCAGGATGCAGCGCTCGTTCATCGTCCTCCTGCCAGTCGGTTGATGGTGTCCAGCCATTCTGTCGGATTTGTGGGCGACTCCGGTCATCCGCGGAATCACGCGGGTCTCTCGACTTCCGTGCCCGAGCGTGCCCATTCCTGGTCGCTCAGGCGTACAACACGTGAAGGGAGTACATCACATGGAACAGCCGAGGAAGCTGACATCGGGACGTTGGCAGGCACGAGTGAAGGACGCGAACGGGCGGCGGATCAACCCGACGCCCGGCGTCACCTACAAGACCAAGAGGGAGGCGCAGGAGGCGCAGATCGCCTGGCATGAGGAGACCGAGGGCGGCACGGTGGACACCTCGATCACGTTCGCGGAGTACGCCGAGGTGGTCATCCGAGCCCGAGAGGGCGAAGCATCGGAGGGCACTCTCACGAACGAGGAGCGCTACATCCGGAAGTGGCTGATGCCGACGTTCGGGTCCATGCGCGTCGTGGACATCCGACACACCACGATCAAAATCTGGTTCAACGGACTCCCCCGGACCAGCGCTCGCCGGTCCGCCTACATGGCCCTCTCCATGGTGATGGAGCATGCACTCCAGGACGGCATCATCCGGGTGAAGCCGAGGGTGAAGGGTGCGACCGCCTTCGTCACCGAGGTGAAGCGGGTCTTCACCGCTGAGGAGATCTGGAACGTGCTGGATGAGCTGCCCGAGTTCGCCCGCGTCTTCTACTTGGTCCAGTGGGGTGGAGCGCTCCGGATCTCGGAGGCGCTGGGTCTGGACTGGGATGCCGTGGACTTGGAGCGTGGCGTGGTCGAGGTTCGCCAGCAGCTCTACAAGGGCAAGATCAAGACCGATCTGAAGACCAAGCGGGCACGTCGCCAGGTTCGCCTCACAGACGACGCCGTAGAGGCCCTGCGAGCCCTCAGGAAGGCTCAGCCGTCCATCGGTGCAACCCCGGTCTTCGTGAACCCCTCGACAGGTCAGAGGCTCATGCACGGGCGCGCGTACGACCTGTGGTCCATGGCTCGCGAGAAGGCGGGCGTCCCGGACATCGTGCCTCAGGCCCTCCGCCGCAACGACCTCGACGGGTACCGGCGAGCGACGGGCGACATGGTCAAGGCGATGGCTCGCGGCGGTCACTCCGACTACCGGTCGGCCTTGGCGTACCAGGGCGTGGAGCTGGACCTGGACGTCACGGCGCTGAGCGCGATGAAGAAGCGGCGGACGTCGTGACTGATCGATGCCGGGAGACCGGGAGGGCGTGCTCCACGGCCTACAACGAGGGTTGCCGCTGCTTCACGTGCAAGGCGTACAACTCCGCAAGGTCCGACGCTCGCCGTCGCAAGCTGGGCGCACGGGTCCAGCTCCGCAAGCGACCGGGCGTCGTGCTCTGCCCCGTCACCGGGCTGACTCCGCCCACGGCCTACAACACCAAGGGATGCCGCTGTGGCGTCTGCCGCGCCTACCTGAGAGACAGGGAGCGCGAGTACCGAGCGGCCCAGCACAAGGCCACGGGGAAGCCGCTGACGGACAAGCACCTCACCACCAGGTACTCCGACCTCTGGGCACAGGCGGACGCAGCGTTCCGCGTGGACCCGGAGTATGTCATCGCCATTGCCGAGTCGATGCATGAAGTCATTTCCGAATTCGACGTTAGTGCGTATGCGGCGTAATAGCGCATAACGCGCAAAAATGAAGAATGGCCCTCACCCGGGAGTACATCCGAGTGAGGGCCATTCTCGCCTCTGGCAGGCAATGATCCAAGGACTGGACCAGCCTCCACTCTACCCGTCCAGGACCGGAATCACAGCGCTGGAGGGTGGCTCAGATGAACTAGGCAGGGTGGCTCAAATGAACTAGGAGATGCCTGGCTCAAATGAACTTATCCTGCCACGCAGGATGAACAAGAACACATCCACTGGATACTTGACCTTGCGCGCAATAGGCGTATGCTGAATTCAGCAACAAAGCTTGGTTCCATCTGGTAGGAACCGTTCGAATTCATTCGGACTGGTCGCATCGGGTCATCTCGATGGGGTAGCTCTCGCAGCAGCACTCCAAGGACGACCATGAAGCTTCTACCCTTCCCGGAGCCAAGGCTCCATCTCCGTCGCCGGGCCACCTCGAAAGGCTCGCCGGAGACGTACTGGGATCACCCCACTCGCATCGTGCGCTGGATGGGCCGCAACGCTCTCCGGCGCATCACCGAGGTCTACAACACCTCCGGTCGCTTCCCGACGTTGGACGAGCTGGAGGACTGGATCTCCGACCACCACCGCCAGGCCATCCGCTTCATCGATGACTACGACCGGACGGTCCTGAACGCGGCCATCTTCGCCCTCGATGTCTACAGCCTGGAGGAGTACGCCAAGCGCGTCATGTGGGCCTCCAACGGTGGCAAGAAGAGCGGCTGGAAGAAGGGCGCACGAGGCAAGCGCCCACCGACGTACACCACCACGCAGCTCCGCGAGGTCGAGGACCTGAGCATCGCTCAGCAGGCCGACAAGCTGGGTTGCTCCCCCGCCACGATCAAGCGCATCCGGGCTCGCCTGAAGGCTGAGAAGGCCGCAGCGCAGGAGGCGGAGCTGGACGCTCTCTTCGGCCCGCAGGAGGCCGTACAGCCGCTCTCCGAGGACGAGGAAGACGCCCTCCTCGCATCGCTGGACGATCACAGCCACCGACGCCCGTTTCCGAAAATGAGCCCCGAGGCTGCACCGGGGGCCGAGCCCGTGCGTATCACCCCCATGAGCGATCCCATTCCCGACCACGTCCCTGCCTCGTGGATCGACAACGTCCACGAGCTGGTGGCGCAGAACCAGCGCGAGCTGGAAGCGAACGTGAGCTTCGCCACCTTCGAGGAGATCGAGCTATGAGCGATCAGTCCGGCTACCTCGATGACGCCATCATCACCGCCATCACCGCACAGGTCGAGGACCATGGCCACTTCGCCCTGATGGACGTGGTGGACGACGTCATGGCCTCCATCGCACCCGCCGACTACGCCTCCACGCTCCGCCTCATCGTGAGCCAGCGAGCATCCGTCATCACACCCATCCGGAGTACACCGTGAACATCTCGCCCGCCCGCTGGACCCGCCGCGCATGGATCGCCGCCTTCACCATGCCGCTGGCTCTCTCCCTCGCCCTCACCGCATGCGCACCCACCACGCCCACCCTGGAGGACGCCGGGAAGCGATGCATCGAGTGGCAGCAGGAGACGTTGGGCATCGACGTCGAGGGCGCAGACACCATGTGCGAAGCCGACTACGACCGCATGGGTGAGCGCCGCTTCATCGAGCTGTACACGGGAGAGCTGCCGTGACCACCAAGCACCGCTCCCCCGAATGGTCCCGCACCACCCGCACAGTGCGAGCCCAGGCCCGACGCGCCCACGCACAGGGTGACGTCGTCGTGTGCTGGCGATGCGGTCAGCCGCTGCCCGTGGACGCAGAGGACCGCCTGATCTTCGACGTTGGGCACATCGACCCCAACGGTGGCGAGGGCGTGGACAACGCCGCTCCCGAACACCGCAGCCGGTCCGGCCTGTGCGTCGGCAACCGAGCCCACGGTGGGCGCATGGGTGCCGCCATCACCAACGCCCGCAAGAGCACCAAGACCACCTTCAAGCCACTGCCCTGGGCCTAGCCCTAAATCGCGAATCGAGAACACCATGTCCATCCGCATCCAGTACACCGACCCGAACACCGAAGCCACCATCACCATCGAGAGCGAGTACACCGACACTGCCATTGAGCAGGCCAAGGCCATGGGTGTGCCGCTCAGCACCAAGGAGCAGAGCGCATGAACCCCGCGGTACGCCAGGCCATCGAGGCCCGCATCGAAGCACTGGATGAGCAGATCACCCACTCCACCGAGGTGCTGACCAGCTACCAGACCGCACGAGACGAGGCCGAGGCCAACGTCACCCTGTGGTCCGCATCCGTCGCCCACCTCACCACCGAGCGTGACGAGCTGGTCGCTGCCCTGCCCGAGCCCGCCGAGGTGGAGGAGCCAGCACCCGACCTGGACCAGCTCATCGAGAGCGGGGAGGCGTGAGCCATGCGCGTCACCGTGGAGCAGGCAGCAGACAAGTTCATCGAGCTGGCCATCGAGCAGGGCATCGACCCCGACTCCCTCGACCGTGCCGCCATCGAGCGCAACTTCGCTGAGGTCTTCGCCCGCAAGACAGCCGAGCAGCACGAGGCGAGCAGTTAGCGCGCGACGCGACTTTTTTAAGCCAGATCAGAGCAACCCCCGCCTCCGGCTCAACAGACGCCCCTTCCCCCGAAAAGTGAGACGCCATGGTCCATCCCACCCTCGAAGACCTCCAGAATGAGGCCACGTGGCTGGAGCGGCGTGCGCTCATCCCGGAGCCGATGCACTCCACCGGCTTCGTCACCACGGAGGAGAGCCGACGTGAGTTCCTGGAGGGTGCCCGGCTCCTCCGTCTCGACCAGAAGCGGAACTTCGCCGGGGAGATCATCGGGCCTACGCCCATCCAGCTCGCAATCACCGACACCCTCGCAGCAGGGCACAAGGTCAACGGCATTCTGGAGCCGCGACGTACGACGAAGACCACGGCCATCCAGGCCACCCTCCTGGGCCGGTGCTCCCTCCGCGAGGACTACTACGTGGGCTGGACCCTCGCCACGACCGGCGCGAAGGCAGGCGAGCGCTTCAAGATGGACATCGCGTCCCCGCTGGAGCGCCTGTATCCGGACCGGAAGGTGCGCGAGCAGTTCGTGAAGATCGGCCTGTCCAAGGGCTCCGAGTCGCTGGTCTTCCGCAACGGCAGCTACTTCTCCGTGTACGCCCCCTCCGGTGACGGCTTCCGCTCCAACGCCTTCGACGTCGCCTGGGTGGACGAGGCCGGAGAGGCAGAGCTGGAGCTGGGTGAAGACCTCATCGCTGCCATCCGCCCGACGCTACACACGCGCCACGGCGCACAGTTCATCATGTCCGGTACCGCGGGTAGCTTCCGCTCCGGACAGCTCCTCTGGGATGCGCTCACGGACCCCTCCGCCGCCATCCTCCGGCACGGCCTCCCGGACGACGTGGACCCAGAGGAGCTGGAGGACTGGGAGCCCAGCGAGGACCACCCGAAGGCGAGGGTCCGCGAGTACGTGGAGCTGGTCCACCCGGGCATCGGATGGACCACGCCGCTGGAGGTCATCAAGGAGGACTGGGATACCCCGGCCATGCGGAAGAAGTTCCCCGCCGAGATCCTGTCCGTCTTCGCGCTGGAGGGCTCCAACACCGCTCTCCTCTCGCAGCCCAAGTGGGTGGCGTCGGCGCTCCCGCTGAGCAAGGCGGGCACGACTCCCCCGAAGGTCTTCTGCATGGTGCCCTTCGTGCACCCGGATGGCACGTACGCCTCCATCGGCGCAGCGTGGAAGGGACCCAAGGACACGGTCCACGTGGGTCTCCTTCACCACCAGACCGGCACCGAGGGCTTCGCCCAGAAGCTCCTGGACCTGGCACGCAAGCACAAGCGGGACATCGTGTACGACACGAAGAACGCCGCCACCGAGGTGGAGGTCCGCCGTGTCCGTGAGGCCCGACGTGCTCCCGCCGAGCGCCCCGTCCTGTCCGCCGACATTCAGCGTGCGGCCATCAACCTGACCAAGATCCTGAATGAGGGCAAGCTCCGCCACTACGACCAGCCCGAGCTGACCTCCGCCGCCGAGATCGCCGTCAAGCGCGGATGGAACTACAGCAGCAGTGGCGGGTGGTCCCTGGGACGTCCGAAGGGCCAGGAGGAGCTGGACATCTCCGGCCTGGAGGCCATCGCGCTCGCCGCGCACAAGCTCTCCGACGAGCGCGAGCGCGGAAACCTGGCCGAGTCCATCCAGTTTGGTTAGCGCGAACGCGCAATATGTGCACAACTTGTCCAGATATCCACAGATTTGCACATTGATCTAGGCAATGTCTGAGCAAAATGGTAAGATCTAGCTAAGTCCCGGCAGCAGCCGGTGAGGGGCCTGACCTCCGACTCTTCGATTCATCGAAGGAGCGGGCGTTGGGCCTTCTTTCGTTTCTCACCGGTGGCATGCGACTGACACAGTCCGCAGCCCCGATGCTCGCGTCCCCGTACTCCGGTGACCACCTCGCCCAGGCCATCGTCTCCGACTACTTCGGTCAGCTCCCTGGCGAGCTGGTGGACCGCAACGTCGCCCGCCGCGTCCCCGAGGTGAAGCGCGCGCTGGCCGCTCACCAGGCCCTGGTCACCAAGCTTCGTTTCGAGAAGTACGCCGCAGGCACTCCCGCCGCCCGCATCGAGACGCAGCCCTTCTGGGTGTCGTCGTGCTCCTACCCGGGGATGAGCCGCTGGCTCGCCGTGAAGCAGCTTGTGGAGGAGCTGTACTTCGAGGGCTTCGGCGTCCTTGGATGCTGGCTCGACACCGAGGGCCTGGTCTACGACTGGATCACCATCCCCCGGAACCTCTGGTCCATCGACCAGCAGACCCAATCCGTCGTCATCGATGACACCGTCCCGGCTCAGTACCGGATGCTCGCCGTCGTCGTCCCGCTGGGCAGCGCCGGTCTCATGGCCGATGGCATCGACTCCATCCGGCAGGCCCGGAAGATCGAGCTAGCCCGCCAGATGCGCCTGGACAGCCCGCCCGCAGCGACCGAGCTGCACATCACGGACCAGTCCTACGACGGCATGGAGCGCGAAGAGCAGCTCACTCTGATCGCGAACTACAAGGAGGGCCGCAACAAGTCCTCCGTCTCCGTCACGCCGAGCTACGTGGACGTCAAGGAGCGTGGAACCACCGGTTCCCTGGATCTCTTCGAAGAGGCCAAGAACTCCGTCCGCATCGATCTCGCGATGCACACGGGCGTCCCGCTCAACTTCGTGGGCGCGTCCAAGGAGGGCAGCGGCGGCGGCAACGTCCAGTACCAGAACGTGAACGGCGAGTCCTCCGAGCTGTGGACCTTCGGGTCTTCGGAGTACGCCGTCGCCATCGCCGCCGCGCTGTCCGCCGACGTCGTCGTGGGTGAAGGCGCAGAGGTCCGCGCCGACGCCTCCGCCTTCGCAGTACCCGCCCCGCTGTCCATCGACCCGGAGGCGGGCGACAGCGCTGCCTCCACGGAGGTATCCGAATGACCACCACCGAAGCGGGACTCTTCTCCCGCGTCTCCGACACCCGCACTGTCCGCGGTCTTCTGCTCCCGTTCGGTGAGCTGAGCCGCCCGAGCCTCTCGAAGACCGAGCCGGTGATGTTCTCCGCCGCGTCGGTCTCGATCCCCCGTGACCCTTCCGCCGTCACTCTCAACGACGAGCACGACCGCTTCAACCCCATCGGTCGCGCCACCTCGCTGGAGGTCACGGACGCCGGAGTCGTGGCTGAGTTCTCGATCTTCAACACCGACGAGGGCGACGCCTACCTGGCCAACCCGACCAAGCGGAAGCTGTCCGCCGAGCTGGGCTCGCTCATGCGCGCCGGGTCCAAGGCCGTCCGCTCCCGCCTCACCGGAGCCGCCGTCTGCACCGAGGGTGCCTTCGAGTCCGCAGCTCTCTTCTCCCTGGCTCCCGGTGTGAATGCCGAGTTCGCGGAGGAGGTGCCGTCCTCCGACGAGTACACCGCGCCCGAGTCGGCGTCCACCTCCGAGTACACCACCGAGTTCGTGGACGACGAGGGCACCCGCTGGCGTCGCGTCGAGACGTCCAAGCGCGAGACCACCGTCACCAAGATCACCGACTCCGCGCCCGCGGACGAGGAAACCCCAGAGGACTCCGAGGAGGAGACCATGACCGCATCCGCCGCGGGCCAGACCCCCGCACCACTCGTGACTCCCGGAGTCGCACCCAAGACCGAGGACGTGGACCTCCACGCCGTCTTCTCCGCCATGGCGTCCGTGAAGTCGGGCGTCCAGTCGGAGGACAACGAGAGCGCCCTCTTCGCCCTGGCCGACATCAAGACGACCGGCTCCGGCGCGCTCCCCGCCGCTGGTGTCGTCCAGCCCGCCTGGGTGGGCAAGCTGTGGCAGGGCAAGGAGTACGTCCGCAAGTACCTCCCGCTCAACAACCACACCTTCGGCCCCATCGAGATCGGTGGCCGCGCGGGCTTCCGTCTCGACCAGGGCACCGCGCTGGTGCAGAAGCGCGGCGGTGAGAAGACGGAGCTGCCGACCGGCTCCGCTTCGACCTCGAAGCGCGAGAGCACCCGCGAGAGCTACGGCTACGCCGCCGACGTCGCCGCGGAGTGGACCTACCTCTCCGGTGGTGCCGAGATCCTGGAGTCCTTCTGGAAGGGCGTCGCGAACTCCTACGCCAAGGTCACCGACGAGGAGGCCCTCGCCACGATGTTCCGCGTCGCATCGCGCGACGAGGGCGCAGCGCTCTCGCGTCGCGTTGCACCGCAGACCCTGCCCACGGGCACCCCGGCCAACCTCCAGTACTACCCGGGCGTGGTCATGCTCATCCAGGCACTGGAGGCCATCTCGGACGCGGACGACGACCCGGCGTGGGCTGTCGTCAACCCCGAGCTGTGGCGTCAGCTCCTCTTCACCCCGAAGGACCTCCTGCCGGAGTTCGTCTCGCTGGGTGTGACGGCTGGCACGGGTGAGGGCAACGTCGAGGGCAAGGTCCAGGTCCGCAAGGCTCCGCAGACCGCCTTCATCGGCACCAAGGCGGCGGACCCGCAGGTCATCGCGGGCTCCAAGAACGCCATCGAGTTCCGCGAGCTGGGCACCACCCCGATCCAGATCGACGCGCTCAACGTCGCCAAGTTCGGCGTGGACCGCGCCACGGTCGGCTTCCTGGAGACGTTCGTCGTCCGCCCGGAGGCCACCGTCTTCATCGGCACCGCGGCCTGATCGACGGGGCGAAGACGATGACCACGTGGTACAGCACCACCAGTCTCCAGGAGGCAGAGCGCCTTCTGGAGGCTTGGCCTGACGCGCCTACGGACGCGCCGGAGCTGTGCGCGTACATCCTGGGCACCGCCCGTGACCAGGTCATCGCCTTCGCCCCGCCGCTGGTCGAGGACCCCGCACACGTCCTGGTCAATGGCTTCACGGAGGACGGCAAGTTCACCGCCGATTTCATCGCGATTGACGGCTGGGTCCATGTGGTCGCGCGGCTCGCAGAGGGTACGTCGGTGACCGCTCCGGTGGGCACCGTCCCCGAGGCATACCGACCCGCAGGTAACGCGCTCTCCACCCACGGGGCGCAGTCCTTCACCGTCTACCCGGACGGCGCGGCCTGGTACCTGGGTACGGCGGGCGAACAGGTCCGCCTGTCCTACCCACTCCCGGCTGGCGTGCCGAGCCCCGCTTTCAACGTCCCGGAGCGCTACGTCCTCGCGCAGCTCCAGCAGGCCAAGAATCTCTGGAACTCGGGACGCGCGCAGCAGGACGGGAACGTCGGCACCGAGGGCTACTCCTTCGTCCCGCGTCCTCTCGACAAGACCATCCAGCAGATGATCCGCCCGCGCGGAGGTGTTCCCCGTGTCTTCTGAGCTGGCCACCGTCGCTGCCGATCTCCAGACCTTCCTGGAGGCCGAGGTCCCCACCAAGTGGAAGGTCATCAACGCCGAGACCCTGGGCACCTCCAAGACGACCGGCGTCGTCGTGACGTGGGAGCAGCTTGACCTGTCGCAGATCGCGGAGGACCAGAAGCTCCCCGAGGGCTGGCTCTGGGTCACCTTCCAGATCGTGATCTCGGTTCCGGAGACAGACGCCACCAAGGCCATGCCCCGCCTGACCAAGGAGACCGGCGTGCTCCTCCAGATCTTCGACGCATCCCCCGAACTCCGTTGGGGACCCGACGCCACCCGTACCCGGCTGGAGACGGGCGAGTCCGCCTTCGTGATCCCGCTCGCTGTCCTCGCCTCCAACAACCCACCCACTGCAACACCCGCTCCCTGAGGAGGGACATCATGCCTGTCATCGCCGCGAACATTCGCCTCATCACCGCCACCATCTCGGTGGGCACGGACGACTACTCCGCCCACATCCAGGACTACTCCATCGACCCGACCCCGGTCACCGCCGAGGTTACCGACGTCACCGGCAAGGTCACCCGCCTGGCCGGTCAGTCCGGCTGGAGCGTCACGCTCAACGTCTTCCAGGACTTCGGGTCCACCGGTCTCGCCCGCAAGATGTTCAACGACGAGGGCACCAACGTCGTCCTGAAGATCGTGGACGGCCCCACCACGTGGACCCAGACCGTCACGCTGGTGGCTCCCAAGATCGGTGGCGCAACCAAGGCCGTGGGTGTCAGCACGGTGGTCCTGCCGGTCGCATCCGGCAAGCCCGTCCCGACCGTATCGGTCTGACCCATGGCCCGGGGAGCAGGTTCGATCTCGCTCCTCATCGACAGCCCGCTTCGTGACCTGGCGCTGGCGATGCGGGCGGTGCCGACCGACGTCAAGAAGGAGATCGGATCTCAGACCAAGAAGGCCGGAAAGCCGATCTGGTTTGAGGAGACCCGAGGGCGCGCAGCCACGCGCATCCAGCAGCGGGTCCTGGTCAACTCTGCCGACGTCTCCGTCACCGCCCGCAACATCACCTTCAAGGCCGGAGGCAAGGGACGCCTGAGTTCCGGAACTGAGGTCCCCCGGCTGGCGCGCTCCGCTGAGTTCGGCATGAACCCCGGCAAGCAGATCGCCTCCAAGTCCAAGAAGGGCAAGGCGTACACCCGCAGCGCGGGCAACGCCTTCGGTCCCAACCGTCGCGCCGGAAACGTCGCCTACCCCGCAGCACGCGAGGCCATCCCCCGCGTCGCCAGCCTCTGGGTGCAGACCGCACGCAGATCCATCCATGAAGCAATCGAGGAGGTGTCCTGATGGCACGCGGTGAGATCAAGATCCCCATGGCGGTGGACACCTCCGGCATCGCCCGCGAGATCGACAACGGCCTTGTCCAGCCGCTGGAGGACGCAGAGGACGCGCTGAAGAGCCTGTCCAAGGTCGATGCCGGGAAGGACCTGGAGAAGGATCTAAAGCGCGCCGGGGACGCCACCGACGATCTGAAGGACGAGCTGGACGACACCCGCGACAAGCTGAAGAAGCTGGGCTTCGCAGCGAAGGACGCCGGGGACGACACCAAGCGCGGGATGAAGGGCGCTGAGGACGGCGTCAAGGAGATGGGCGAAGAGGCCAACTCCACCGCGAAGGAAGCCGCTGCATCCTTCGACGGCTCCGCGGAGTCCATCATCGACGCCTTCCAGGAGGTCGCCGCCAACGCCTTCGCGGGCTTCGGTCCTGCCGGTGCGCTCGCCGGTCTCGCCATCGCTGCCGGTATCGGTATCGCGGTGGGCGAGTTCCAGAAGGCTGAGGAAGCCGCGGAGGAGCTTCGCCAGAAGGCCATTGAGTACGCCGACGAGGCACGCGAAGCGGGCGTCTCCACGGATGCCTGGGTGACCAGCGCCGCCCGCATCGTGGACCGCATCAAGGAGCTGGAGGAGACCAAGTCCACCGACTTCCGGTTCTTCTGGCAGGACGACCCTTCGAAGCTGGAGAAGTGGACCGACGCCCTGGCCGAGATGGGGCGCGGCTCCGACGAGGTCAACCAGGTCCTGAGCGCCAGCGACGACGTTCTGAAGGACTACACGCGCAGCCTGGAGAAGAGCCAGGACGCCCTCATGGAGGAGATCCAGCTCCGCCGCGAGACCGTGGACATCACCAATGAGGCCGAGGTCGCGAAGACCCAGGCGCTGGTGGATGAGTACGAGGCACACCAGGAGGTCCTGGACCAGCTCTCTGAGGAAACCGATCTTCGCGCCCAGGCGCAGGAGTCCTCCGAGCGGCAGTCCGCTGCCGGTATCGATGGCGCTCTCGCTCAGGCCGAAGCCGAAGAGGAGAAGGCGGAGCGGATCGCATCCGCCGAGCAGGCTGTCCAGGACTCCGTCACGAGCGCGTACGACTCGATGCGCAACGCCGCCACCGAGTACGCCACCACCGAGGACGGCGCACTCGACATCAACCGTTGGCTGACGTACACGCAGGAGCACGCCGCCGCGGTGGCCACCTACCAGTCCAACCTCCAGTCCATGCGGCTGAGCCCGGACCAGTGGTCGAACCTCATGGAAATGCCGGAGGACGCCCGCATGCAGTGGGTGGCTCAGTTCGTCGCGCTCCCCGAGGCCGCACGCGACCCGTACGCCGCCGCGCTGAATGACCTGGGTAGCTCCGGAGGATCGAGCGCCGCCGTCGCGTTTGACGACTCCTTCAACCCGGACGCCGACGTCGAGATCTCCGCCGAGACCGGCAAGGCGGAAGCCGACCTTTCGGATGTCTCCCGCGACCGCACCGCCGAGATCAAGGTCAAGACCACCGGCAAGGCTGACGCCAAGAGCGACCTGGACGCGCTGGCCCGGACCCGCCACGCGACCATCAACGTCCGCGCCGACACCTCCGACGCGAGCGCCAGCGTCAACTCCTGGCGACGCAACCAGGAGAGCCGCCCCATCTACATCACCGTCCGCACCCGCAACGCAGGGAGCCAGTTGGTATGAGCCACACGATCACCGCGTCCAACGGCGCGGGCACCACCAGCCCTCTCGCCGTCGCCGGATACGACTCCAGCCGCCGCTCCCGGAACATCATCCACGACCTTCTGGACGGCTCCATCGGTGTGTCCTACATCGCGCCCCGTCCCCGCTCCGGGGACCTGGTGACGGCCTACACGGACCGCGCTCAGGCGTTCGCGGCCTTCGCTCTCTACTCCCAGGAGACGAGCTTCACGTACGTCTCCGACGAGCTGGGCGAGCTGGGCATGACCTTCGTGCTGGACGGCTCCCTTGACATCGAGTCCGAGGCGCTGGACGAGACCACCACCGTCTGGTGGGTCCGCGTCGGATACCAGGAGGTCTGACCCATGGCCTTCGAGAACAACCCCAACGCGACCGCCACCATCACCCTGGACGACCCGGTCATCATCGAGCCCGGCTACGACGTCACCCGCCCCGCGCTGGGGATCTACAGCTCCAACTTCTCCAGCTCGCTTGACGGGTGGACGGAGACCGTGGGGACGCCGACCTTCTCTGGGACTCTGGACTGGCTCTCCAACGGATCGAACAGTGGGCTGGTCCAGCGCAGCATCGGCGGCCTGACTGTGGGACGCGCGTACACACTGACGGCCCGCTTCGCCACCAACAACACCACGGCGGGCAACGTCCGTCTAGGTGTCACGGGCATGACCTACAGCACCGTGACACCTCCCGGAATCTTTACCAACTTCACGGTCACGTACAGCTTCACGGCGAGCACGACCACCCACCAGATCTACGCCTACAGCCTGCCGCCTGTCGGTGGAGCCTCGACCCGAATGGACCAGGTGTCCCTGATCCAGAATGCCTGGGTCGAGCACATCCCTCCTGTGACGACGAACGTGGCGGAGCTGAGCCTGTCGGACGGAGACCTCACGCTGGACTCCTCGCGCTACCCGTACGCCGAGGCATCCGTGGAGGTACCGCTGACCACGGACGACCTCCTGGAGCGCATCGAGCCCGGCCAGCGGGTGAGCATCGACGCGACCACGGAGGGCTCCTGGACCAAGACGTACACACCGTGGGTGGAGCAGCGCCGCAACCTGGTCAACAACCCGACCCCGGCGACCACCTCCGGGTACTCCGGTCCGGGTGCGGCCACCGTGACCGCTGACGGCTTCACGATCACCGCCACCGTGACGACCACGCCCTACATCTTCTCGTCGCCGTCCAGCACGGGCGCGACGTTCGGTCGCGTCTATGCCTTCCGGGCGAAGATCAAGGCGCTTGCCGCCGCGGGCTCCGTCTTCACCAACGTGAACGTCCGCCCGCACAAGAACACCGGCAACGCCTACTACTCCGTGACCCCCGCTGTGACGCTCGACGCGGACGGCGTCGAGCGCGAGATCTTCTTCTACTGGAAGGCCACGGTCAACATCCCCGCGGCGGAGTCCTTCAACCTGAGCATCGTGGGCAACGGCACCGGGGTGGTCGGGACCAAGTACTCCATGCGAGACGTGATGATCGAAGACGTCGGCACCGAGATCCCGACCGTGGACCCCGCGGAGTACTTCGCGCCCTCCTCTCCCGGGGAGTTCCAGCAGACGCGATTCACCGGCACCGTCAACGCCTCCCCATCGGTGCTGGAGGCTCGCGAGCTGGACCGCGTGGACTGGGTGCCCGCAGCAGGGCTGTCGGCTGACCTGGTGCTCCGTGAGCGCAAGGTGTCGCACGACGGCAAGAAGATCACGATGAGCCTGGCGTCCGACGAAGCCCTCCTCTCGACGTGGGCGGACATCGTGGACAACTCCACGCCACGCACCTACGAAGCGAGCCTCCGCGACCTGGTCAACTACGTCCTCGCGCAGCTCCCCGGCACGCTCCGCAACCTGGAGCCGAACCCCACGGCGCTCAGCACGGGCTCCGCAGCGCCGTACGGAACCCGCTTCGGATGGGCTCGCACGTGGGTTGGAAACGGCGCGGAGAACGTCCTCCCGTTCGGCACGCTCGCACGCTTCACGTCCTCCGAGACCGGCACCGTCGCCGGGCGTGGCATCGACTCCTACGGCAACCAGGACCTGACCTCTCCAGCGACCACCGGAGACTTCGTGGGCGGTCCCACGGTCACGCCCGGCGAGACCATCACGGTGAGCCGCTACGTCCGGATGAACGTCGCCACAGCCGGTTACCTCCTGGGCGTCCGGTTCCACAACGGAGCTGGTGGCTGGGTCGGAGGCACGTCCTTCGGTGAATGGATGGGAGCCGGTGCCGGTACCTCCTGGGTGCGCGTGTCGTGGACGGGCGTCGTCCCCGCGGGAGCCACCCGGTTCTCCGTATCGACGCGCATCCAGACGGTGGCGGTCACGCCCTCGACGTTCCTGGACGTCACCGGCCTCCTCACCGAGCGGGTAGGCCGCGTTCGGGATTGGCACGACGAAGCCCTCCAGCCCGGCACGGCCAACGCCGACGTGACTGCGCGCTGGACGATGAACAACGAGTTCACGAACCCGGCACCATCGAGCGCGACCGGCTACACCGCAGGATCGGGAACCAGTGGCATCCTGTACGGCTCCGGCTTCGGCAAGACCGTCATGCGCTGGACCGCCGCGGGAACCGGCACGAGCTACCTCAACATCGCGTCTGCCTTCTCCGTGCGCCCGGGGAACATCTACACGATGGCCGGGGACCTCGCCTCCAGCGTCGCCCGCAACGTCGGCTTCATGGTCCGGTGGACGAACAACGAGGGCGTCATCATTCGGGACGAGCACCTGCCGACCGTAGCCACCAACGCCTCCACAATGGTCCGCAGCTCGCGCCAGGTGGTCGCGCCGCCGACCGCAGCCAAGGCGAGCATCTTCGCCTACTCCCTGGTCAACACCGCTGGACAGTTCCACTGGGTCTCTTCGCTCATGTGGTACGAGGGCGTGCAGACCGTCCCGTACTTCTCCGGAGCCACCACCAACGGTGGCGGCTACCTGTACTCCTGGGAGGGCGCAGTGGGCGACTCGGTGTCCACGCGCGTCCCCGCTGACGGCGTCGAGCGCCTGCCGGAGGTCTTCACCTGGCAGGCAGGTCAGAACGCCTGGGACTTCCTGAAGCCACTGGTGGCGACCGCGGGCTTCCGCCTCTTCTGCGACGAGCAGCGCCGCTGGTGGCTCATCGACCCGGTCGGCTACTCCATCCCCGGTCGCTTCAGCGCACGGCCTGACAACGCCGTGGAGGGCACGGACACGATGGACGTGGACGACGAGGACAACGGCGTGACCGGCGTCGTGGCGATCTTCAAGTGGACCGACCCGGACGGCTCCAGCCGCACCAAGAAGGACGCCGCGGGCACGCCCGGCAAGGTCAAGGTCCTGGAGTTCGACCGCCAGTATCCCGGTCCCGGCATCGCCGCAGCTCACCTCTCGAAGGTCCAGGGCCTGGGCCGCGTGCAGGACGTCACCGTCGCCACCGACTACTCCGTCCGCCCGGGCATGGAGATCCAGATCGACCTGCCCGGCACGTACGCCCAGCTCGGAACGCTCACCAGGGTCCGGTGGGAGCTGACCAACGGGCTCATGAGCCTGGGCTCCGCTGGCCTCCGCGAGACCCCGCCCGGAGCCATCGACCTTCTGTCCGGAACCATCGACGCCCTCACCGGCACCATCGACAACCTCTAACCCAAGGAGACCATCATGGCCACTGGAGACACCGCAGCCGCAGCCGGGCTCCCTCTCGTGCCCGGCACCGCCCAGGCGAACACGCTGGAGACCATCGAGAACGAGACCCGCGACTTCATCGGTCGCATCATCCTCGATCACCCGCGCAAGGAGACCGCCTCTCCCACCGCGCCGACGTCGCCCCAGGAGGGTGACATCTGGTTCAAGGGGTGAGTCATGGCCTCCTACTCCGTCCAGATGAGTGGAGCGTGAGACGACGTCCTGACGCTCTACGTGGACCTGGCATCCCAGAACTATGGGGCGAACACCTCCGTCGTCTCCTGGTCGCTTGTCGCGTCCGGAACGTGGGGGTCCTTCGGTAACTACGCCACGAGCTGGAGCATCAACATCGGTGGCAACACCGCGTCCGGCTCCATCGGCTCCTTCAACCCGAACCCGAACCAGACCATCGCATCAGGCCAGACCGCCATCGGTCACGACGGCAACGGGTACGCGAGCATCGGCGTCTCCGGCTACTGGGACTCGCGACACTCGAACATCGGCGCGGGCAACCCCGGAGGTACCTTCACCCTCCCGCGCATCCCGAAGGCTCCGGCACAGAACGGCGCGCCGGTCGCCTCCAACCTGATGCCCACCAGCGTGAAGCTCACCTGGCCCGCGAACACGAACAACAACGGCGCGGGCATCGACCAGTACCTCCTGCGCGTGCACACCATCAGCCCGGCTGACTCGGCGGGGTACAAGGACTATCTGGTGGGAACCGCCCTCACGCACACGGTGACGGGCTTGAAGCCGGGCACCCAGTACTACGCCCTGGTCTACGCTCACAACTCCCAGGGCTTCAGCCCGAAGAGCGCGCAGACCGCCTTCAAGACCCTGTCCGGCGCGTACGTCCGCCGAGGGTCCACGTGGGTGCCGGTCGAGGTCCTGGTCTATCGCTCCGGGCAGTGGCAGAGCGCGGAGGTGCTGATCTACCGATCCGGTGCGTGGGTCCCCGCGACCTAGTCGGCGTGCCCACCGCGTGCCCAAAGTGGTGCCCCGGAACGACGCGCCGACTAGTTCTAATTTCAGAAATAGCGCGGATTACCGGGCGTACGCTACGTTCTCAATGGCGGCCAAGAAATCTGTCGGATTGCTGCCCCGCCCCGGGGCGAGGTGCACGAGATACTCCGCGTTCCCGTGTGTACCGAGAATCGGGGAGGGAAGGATCCCGAGCATGCCGAGTCCCAGATCCCACGCGCTCCACACCGTTCTGGCGACGGCGTCGGCGCGCGTTGCGGGGTCGGTGACCAGACCGCCGCGGACGGCTGTGCGCCCGACTTCGAACTGGGGTTTCACGAGCAGCAGGATGTCCGACTCCGGCACTGCCACGGCGGCGACGGCCGGAAGCACGAGTTCGAGGGAGATGAACGAGAGGTCGCCGACGATGAGATCGGGTGCCGCCGTCTCGCCGGTCGCCGCGGTGAGGTTCTCGCGTGTCATGTGACGGACGTTGTAGCCCTCGACGGCGATGACGCCGGGGTCGGCGGCGATGGACGGAGCGAGTTGCCCGTGCCCGACGTCGACCGCGAGGACCGTGCGCGCGCCGCGTTCGCGCAGCACCTGCGTGAATCCGCCGGTGGATGCGCCCATGTCGAGCGCGAGACGCCCCTGCACCGGGACGGCGAAGCCGTCGAGACCCGCGATGAGCTTGTGCGCGGCCCTGCCGACGTAGTGGTCGGCTCCGGCGATCGTGATCTCGGCCCCCTCGCCGACCGACGTCGACGCCTTCACGACCGGTCGGCCATCGACACTGACGAGCCCCTCTGAGATGAGGGTCGCCGCGTGGGTGCGCGAACGGGCGAGTCCTCGGGAGGCGAGGGCGGCGTCGAGTCGCGTCATCGGGATCCCGACGTCTCCCGCTGCTCGACCTTCGCACCGGTCTCGAGGCGACGGGAGAGCTCGTCGTGCAGCGCAGAATACGCGTCGGCACGGGCGGGAAGCGGCTGACCCTCGATCAGGCGCAGCCGACTCCACAGACCATCGGTCGGTGCGCTCGTCGTCTCATCGCTCACGGTTCTACTGTACGCGGCCCCTCCGACGCAGGAGGGCGCCACGCGACGGCGTCAGGGGCGGTGGAACGGATCCTCGTAGAGACGCTCGGGAACCCGCAGCACGAACACGGGCGTTCCCGAGGCCCAGATGGCGGCAGCGCCCGCCCGCAGGAGATCGATCTGCTCTGCGGACTCCGCCACGATCTCGACATCGGCACCGGTGACACGCACGGCGGCGCCGTTGACACGGAAGATGCCGTCCTGCTGAGTCACTTCAGGGTACGGAAGATGCAGCTCGCGCAGGTCGCCGAGGATGTACGTAGGACGCGACCCCTCCGGTGCCGCCAGCACATGCTTGGGCCGATCGATGCCCGTGAGCACCAGAGCGGAGTCGATGCCCGCCCGGCTGGCGCCCATGATGTCGGTGTCCAGACGGTCACCGATGAAGAGCGCCTTCGTCGCACCGAAGCGTGCGAGCGCCTCCTGGAAGATCGGCTCCTCCGGCTTCCCCGCGACGGTCGCGAGCCGGCCGATCGCGGTGTGGACAGCGGAGACGAGCGTTCCGTTCCCCGGCGCGACGCCACGCTCCCGAGGAATCGTCCAGTCCGTATTGGTGGCGATCCACGGGATCCCGCCCTCGTCCTCCGGGAGCTTCAATGCGAAGGCCGCCTCAGCGAGATCGGTCCAGGCGACCTCGGGCGCGAAGCCCTGCACCACGGCGCTGGGTGCATCGTCCGCGCTGCGGGTGACCGTGTAACCCGCCTTCTGCACCTCGTCGACGAGCCCGTCACCGCCGATGACCAGGATCGTCGCCGGTGCGGGCACGATCTGGGCCATCAGACGCATCGCGGCCTGCGGGCTGGTGACGACATCCGTCGCCTCGACGTGGAGCCCGAGGCTGCTCAAGTGCTCAGCCACGGACGCGTCGGTCCGCGCAGCGTTGTTGGTGATGTATCCGAGCCGAGCGGACTTCGCCGCCTCGTTGAGACTCTCGACCGCGAACGGCAGTGCCCCGGGACCGGCATAGACCACCCCGTCGAGGTCGGCGAGGACAGTGTCGACACCGTCGAGCGGAGTAGGTACCGACCGCTTCCGAGAGAACAGCGCCACTACGCCTCCGGCTCCGACTCGTCGTCCTCGTCCGCGTCCTGATCTTCGTCCTGATCCTCGCCGAGCAGCTCGCGCACCTCGTCTTCGACCGAGGGCTCTTCCTCGTCTGATGCGTCGGACTCAGATGAATCGGACTCAGCCGCTTCAGACTCAGCCGCTTCAGACTCAGCCGCATCGGACTCAGCCGCATCGGAGTCAGCTGCTTCAGACTCAGCTGCATCGGCGTCCGCCTGGGACGCCGCGGCCGAGGCGTCGTCCTCGTCGGGGAACTCGCCCTCGATGAGGCTGTCCTCGATGAAGATCTCTTCGTCGCCGGCTTCGTCGATCCCGAGTGCTTCCGCGGCGACCTCGGCACGGTGCGCCCAGAACTCCGCCTCGTCGGTGCGCCCGAGGTCTTCGAGCACGGCGGCGCGGGCAGCGAACAGAGCGGGGCTCCATTCGAACGCGCGATCAGGGTCGAGCTCGGGGATCTCCAGCTCACCGAGCGCGAGCTCGAGATCGCCCTGATCCAGCCGGGCTCCCGACATGGCGATGGCGAGTGCGACGCGGACAGGCGTTTCGAGGGCGGAGCGATCCACTGCACGCCCGGTCTCGAGCGCACGGTCGGAGCGACCGATACCCCGCTCACTGTCAACCATCAGAGCGATCTGATCGTCCTTGCCGGAGATGCGACGGTAGGTGCGCAGTTCGCGCAGCGCGAGAGCGAAGTCCTCCGTGGCGTACGCGGTGATGCCGAGGGTCTCCCGGACGATCGCGATGCGACCGGCGCGTCGGGAGGCGGCCAGTGCGTGCTGGTGGGCGAGCGCAGGATCCTCATCGATGAGCCGTGACGCCATCGCGAGGTGACGGGCGACGTGCTCGGCATTCTCCTTGCTCAGCGTCTTGAGCTCGTTGCGCGCCGCCCCGTTGAGGTCACGCGCGGTGACATCGTCGGGGATGTGGGGTTCATCGAACCGCGGACGCTCGTTGGCGGCCTGCGCCGGCCGCTCCCGACCCGCTCCCCCGCGCTGCGGGAAGGAACGCCCAGCGGAGCGGTCGCCGCCCTCGCGGTTGTAGCCACCTTCACGACGGGGCGCACCACTGTCGCGGTTGTACCCGCCCTCACGACGGGGCGCACCACCGTCACGGTTGTATCCGCCTTCGCGACGAGGGGCACCACTGTCGCGGTTGTACCCGCCTTCACGACGAGGGGCACCACTGTCGCGGTTGTACCCGCCTTCACGACGGGGCGCACCACTGTCGCGGTTGTATCCGCCTTCGCGACGAGGGGCACCACTGTCACGGTTGTATCCGCCTTCACGACGAGGGGCACCACCTTCACGACGCGGGGCACCACCGTCACGGTTGTAGCCACCTTCACGACGCGGGGCACCACCGTCACGGTTGTAGCCACCTTCACGACGCGGGGCACCACCGTCACGGTTGTACCCGCCCTCACGACGAGGGGCACCACCGTCACGGTTGTACCCGCCCTCACGACGAGGCGCACCACCGTCACGGTTGTACCCGCCCTCACGACGAGGCGCACCACCGTCACGGTTGTAGCCACCCTCACGACGCGGGGCACCACCGTCACGACGGGGAGCACCGCCATCGCGGCTGTAGCCGCCCTCACGACGGGGAGCACCGCCATCGCGGCTGTAGCCGCCCTCACGACGGGGAGCACCGCCATCGCGGTTGTAGCCGCCCTCACGACGGGGGGCGCCACCATCACGGTTGTAGCCGCCCTCACGACGCGGGGCACCACCGTCACGACGGGGAGCACCGCCATCGCGGTTGTAGCCGCCCTCACGACGGGGGGCGCCATCATCGCGGCTGCTGTAGTTGGGGCGTCCGCCAGAAGCGCGGTTCCCGCGCGGTCCGTTGTCGTCGTTGCGACGCGGACGGCGCTGTTCCTCTTCTGGCATGATGCTCCCTGTTCTCTTCGTGTAAACGCAAAATGGCCACCCAACGATGGGTGGCCATTTTGTCTAAAAGGAGTCCGGCGGTGTCCTACTCTCCCACAGGGTCCCCCCTGCAGTACCATCGGCGCTGTGAGGCTTAGCTTCCGGGTTCGGAATGTAACCGGGCGTTTCCCTCACGCT